>JAZNKN010000013.1:0-11648 GCA_045578625.1 Acutalibacteraceae bacterium
GGTGACAACGTCGAAATGGACGTGGATCTGATCACCCCCATCGCTATCGAAGAGGGTCTGCGCTTCGCTATCCGTGAAGGCGGCCGTACTGTCGGTTCCGGTGTTGTTACCAAGATCAACGAGTAATCCTTGATCGGTAACCGCTGAATAACAGCAAAATGACGCCCCCTGCGAATTGTCGCAGGGGGCGTTTTTTGTCGTTTGATATAAACGGAGGGCCGCTGCCTCTCTTGCCTAAAGTGGGTCGTGTACCTTACTCTAATCCCGCGAAAAATTCGTCATAGGAGCAAGCGTATATCTTTTTTAGCATCACGATCACACTGGCTCTGATATTTAACTCACCAGCTTCGTATTTTGCGTATGTTGTTCTGCCAATATCACACCCACGTCGCTGGAGTTCGGCACACAGTTTTTCCTGCGATAATCCCGATGCATCTCTTAACCGCCTTAAATTATCGCCCATATTCAGATCACGTCTTACTTTTTGTTCCATATTAGCACTTCCTTGACCAGTATTGGTTGCAACAATTTGTATTGTATGCTATACTGAACTAAAATATTGTCCGCTATACTGGTCAATCTCGGAGGTGCGTATGCCTAGTTGCACTTTTTTCGGTCATAAAGATACACCCGAAAAAATAGAGCCGATTTTACTATCGGCTCTTGAACAATTAATTGAAACACATGGGGTCTCTATGTTTTATGTAGGAAATAATGGTGCTTTTGATAGAATGGTAAGAAAAGTACTACGAGAAGCAAAGCGTATACACAAGCACCTCGATTACGCTGTCGTCCTCGCATACAGACCTTTCAAAAAAAGCTCATTAGAAAACGATACGGATTATTCAGATACGATCTATCCAGATATCCTTGAAAATACGCCACCTAAATATGCTATTGACAGGCGGAATCGATGGATGATAGATAAGTCTAACTATGTCCTAACCTATGTCCGGCATACTATTGGAGGAGCGGCTAAATTCAAAGAAATTGCCGAGAAAAAAGGCTTATTCGTAATCAATCTTGCTGATGTTGAAAGGGATCAAAAGAAGTAACCTATGTGGAAATAGTTTCTGCCATACAATTTCTTATATTGACAAAAAAACTGCCTATGGAGATCCATAGGCAGTTAGTTTTTTTACAGTTATTAACCATTGATCAGGCAATCGTCCAGACGGCCGAGGGCGAGGGCCAGGGCTTTGGTGCCGCCAAGCAGAGCGTCCACCGACAGTGCTTCGTCGCTCTGGTGGGCGCCACCGTGACCGACGGGCAAGCCGAGTGCCTCTTTATCCCACGGCAGGCTGTGATCCACCGCAAAGGCGTTGCGCAGGCAGCGCGCATACGTGCCGCCGTAGGTCTTGTAGGGCTGCGCGTCGGGATGCTCGCCCGCGTCGCGGTAGGACTGCAGGATGCAGCCCATGTGCGCACCGCTCTCGTCCAGCAGGAAGCCTGGCGAGTTGGACTTGATGATCGCCTCAAAGCCGCGGGCATCCATGGCCGCGACCAGACGCGGGATACCCGCCTCGTGATCAAACTCGTTGCCGTAGCGGATATCCAGCGTGAGTACCAGATGACCGTTCTCGATACGGACGATGCCGTTGGCGCAGCTCAGCTTGCCAAACACGCCTTCGCTGAAGATATCTACCTCCGCGCCGTGGCAACCGCACAGCGTATCGCGCACGGCTGCCAGAATGCGGCGATCGCCCTCGCACAGATCGGCGCGCTCACACAGCTGCTCCGCTGCCTTATGCGCGGCGTTAACACCGCGTTCCGGATGAGCGGCGTGAGCCGCCAAGCCCTCAAACATCAGCGCTTCGCCGCAGACCTCGACCTGCACGCGATCCAGCACCACGTTATAAGCCTGACCGCCTTCAAACTTGGTAATATCCGTCAGCGTGTCACGGCTGCGGCACTCTACGTGCAGAATGCCCTTCTCCCCTACGCTGACCGGATAATCGCTGTCCGGCGTGATGGAGACCTCCGGCATACGCTCGCGCTCGACGAACGCCTCCAGATCCTTCATGCCGGTCTCCTCACTGCCGCCGACGTACACCGTCAGGCGGCTTTTCAGTTCAACACCCGCGGCCTTCAGCGCACGCAAGGCATACAGGCAGGCGATCACGCCCGCCTTGTTGTCACTGACACCGCGACCGTACAGAATGCCGTTTTCCTCCAGCGGCTCAAACGGCTGCGTCTTGACCCAATCGTCGTTGACGGGCACGACGTCGGCGTGGCCGAACAGACCAATGCCGTCACCCTCACCCTCGCACACGGCGAGCGCGTAGCCAGCATCGTGCTTAACCTCCATTGGGATGCCGTTGTCCGTAAACAGCTTCGCCGCGGCGTTCAGCGCCTCGTCAACCTCCTTGCCGAACGGCAGGCCGTCCTTGCCGTCCTTGGAAATGGACGGAATGCGCGCCAGTGCTTTCAGGTCGCGCACCAACTCGTCACGGTGTTCTTCAATATAGGCGGTAACCGCCGGATACCAAATTTCCATCGTATAATTCCCCTTTACAGGCCCAAAATATCATAGGCGTCGTTACGAATCGGCGCGTAAAACTCACCCAGCTCCAACAGCGCGTGCAGACGCTCGGTAACACGCGAAAAATCCATAGGGTTCTCCCCCTTTTGTTGCTCTCATTGTAGCACATCGGTATGGGTTTGTAAACCTTGACAAGCATCTTTTTCTTTGCTAAACTAAAAGGCAAGAAACAGAGGAATCACTATGGAGAAACTCACGGCCTTTTGCAAGGCGTTTGTGTCCAACACCGTCGCCGGCGGCGGCAGCCAACATCATTTTTTGCCGGCTGATCCGACCGCAGAGCAGCTGGGTCGCCTGTACTACCGCGTGTTTGCGGGAGGCACGTTTGCCTATTCACTGCTGTTCTCCAACACGGTGGACAGCACCTTTGCGGACGGACAGCACAGCTACGCGAATTACGTATGCGATAACTGGGAGATCACTCGTCTGGCGATCGGGGTGGTGGATGGCGGCGACGTGCAGGCTGCGGCAGACCCTCGCCATCTGCACCCGATCACGGTCGGTGGCGCTTCCGCCTACACGGTGCGCCGTGGTGAACTGCTTGCCACCGATCGGGTCACTCTCACCGCCGAGAGCGGACAGTATCTGTGCGTGGAGATCGGCTTCAAAGGACGGGATATTCCCAACCACGCGGAGTCGATGATTCCCACCTTTGTGAACCAAGACGGCGCGTGGGTCGCCTCCCGCGAGCTTCCCTGCCCCTCGATGCTCGGCTGCGACCGACCCGTGACACAGCGCGTGGCGTTTCTGGGCGATTCCATCACACAAGGCATCGGCGTGGCGTTCGGCAGCTACGATTTCTGGCACGCCCTATTGGCGGAGCGCCTCGGTCGCGGCAATGCGTATTGGAACCTTGGACTCGGCTTCGGTCGGGCGATGGACGCCGCCTCCGACGGCATCTGGCTTGCCAAAGCGAAGCAGAATGACGCGGTGGTGGTATGCTACGGTGTTAACGACCTTCAGAACGGGCACAGCGCCGAGCAGATCCTGACCGATCTCAGCACGGTTCTTGATAAGCTGCACCAGGCCGGTTGTCGGGTGTTGCTGCAGACCGTGCCGCCTTTTGATTATCCGGAGGATATTCGTGTTCAGTGGGAAGCGGTCAACCGCGGCATCCGTAACGAGTTGGCACCGCGCGCCGACGCGTTTTTCGACGTGGCGCCGGTGTTAGGACAGGATGCGGAGCATCCTCATCTGGCCAAATACGGCGGGCATCCTAACGAGGATGGCAGCCGCGCGTGGGCAGAAGCGCTCTACCCCGTGCTGGCGGAATTTCTCCGTTGACATTAGGAAGCCTTCGCCGTATAATAAAGACAATACGATTGTTATGGGAGGAAATGTTATGGATCTCAAGGGTAGCAGAACCGAAGCCAACCTGATGGCTGCCTTCGCCGGCGAATCGCAGGCACGCAACAAGTACACCTACTACGCCTCTAAGGCACGCAAGGACGGTTTTAACCAGATCGCGGAACTGTTTGAGGAGACCGCCAACAACGAAAAAGAACACGCCAAGATGTGGTTCAAACTGCTGCACGGCGGCATCGGCTCTACCGCTGACAACCTGCTCGACGCGGCCGAGGGCGAGAACTATGAATGGACGGATATGTACGCTACCTTCGCCAAAGAAGCCCGCGAGGAGGGCTTTGACAAGATCGCCGATCTTTTCGAGGGCGTTGCTGCCATTGAAAAGACGCACGAGGAGCGCTATCGCCGTCTGCTCGCCAACGTAGAGGGCGGTCTGGTGTTCTCCCGCGACGGCGACCGCATCTGGGAATGTGGCAACTGCGGTCACCTGCACATCGGCAAGGACGCACCGGAGGTCTGCCCCGTTTGTGCGCATCCGAAGGCGTATTTCCGCCTGCGCGCCGAAAACTATTGATCCTCTGTCGGAAAATGCCCCAAAGCTGCGGCTTTGGGGCTTCTTTTTCGCCTTTTTTCCGCTGACCCCCTTTTATTTTTACGCGGGGTGTGCTATACTCTAGTGAGATGGGATCGCCCATCGCAACAGGAGGAACAAAACCTATGCTGGAACTGAAAAACATCTCCTACGCCGTGGAGACCGACGGTGTACAAAAGGAGATCCTACACAATATCAATCTATCGGTGGATGAGCGCTTCGTGGCGTTTACCGGCCCGAACGGCGGCGGTAAATCCACGCTGGCCAAAATCGTCGCCGGTATCCTCACGCCCACTGCGGGCTCGATTTTGCTAGACGGCGAGGATATTACCGCACTTACCATCACCGAGCGCGCCAAGCGCGGCATCAGCTTTGCGTTCCAACAGCCGGTGCGCTTCAAGGGCATCACGGTGCACGATCTGCTGTCGCTCGCCGCGGGAGAGCCGATGTCGGTCACACGCGCCTGCTCCTACCTATCCGAGGTGGGTCTGTGCGCCAAGGACTACATCAACCGCGAGGTCAACGCCAGTCTGTCGGGCGGTGAGCTCAAGCGCATCGAGATCGCTACAGTCATGATCCGCGGCACGCAGCTCTCCATCTTTGACGAGCCGGAGGCTGGTATCGACCTGTGGAGCTTCCAGAACCTCATCCAGGTGTTTGAGAAGATGCACGCCAAGGAGGGCGGCTCTATTCTCATCATCTCACATCAGGAGCGTATTTTGAACATCGCAGACAAGATCGTGGTCATTGCGGGCGGCGAAATTGCCCACACCGGCACGCCCGCGGAGGTCATGCCACACCTGCTGAACGCCAACGTGGCCTGTCAGGCGCTGACCGAAAAGCTTAAGTAAAGGAGGAGCGGTATGGATAAGATCGAACAGACCCTGCTGGAAGCCGTTGCCGAGCTGCACGGCGTACCCGAGGGCGCGTACAACATCCGCTCCAACGGTCAGGCGGCGGGACGGAACACCACAGCCAATATCGATATCGTCACCAAAGAGGATAAGCCCGGTATTGACATTCGTATCAAGCCCGGTACGAAAAACGAAAGCGTCCACATTCCGGTGGTCATCAGCCAGAGCGGGCTGAAGGAAATGGTGTATAACGATTTCTTCATCGGTGCGGATTGCGATATTACCATTGTTGCCGGTTGCGGCATCCACAACGCCGGAGACGAGGAGTCTCGCCACGATGGTATCCACACCTTCTACGTGGGCGAAAACGCCCGTGTGCGGTACGTGGAGCGCCATTACGGCCAAGGTGACGGCAACGGTCAGCGCATTATGAACCCCAACACCGTGATCTATCTGGAGGCCGGTGCAACGATGGAGCTGGAGACCACCCAGATCAAGGGCGTGGATTCCACCGACCGCGTCACCACCGCCACCGTCGGCGACGGCGCGACGCTGCTCATCCGTGAAAAGCTGATGACCCACGGCGATCAGGTCGCCGAAACGGATTTCACCGTGTATCTCAACGGCGAGGATTCCTCTGCCAACGTCATTTCCCGTTCGGTCGCGCGGGATCGCTCCAAGCAGAAGTTCGTCTCGCACATTCACGGCAACGCGCGTTGCGCGGGGCATACTGAGTGCGACGCCATCCTGATGGACAGCGCCAGCGTGTGCGCCGTGCCGGAGATCACAGCCAACCACTTGGACGCCAGCCTCATCCACGAGGCCGCCATCGGCAAGATCGCCGGTGAACAACTCATCAAGCTGATGACGCTCGGGTTGACTGAGCAGGAAGCCGAGGAACAGATCGTCAACGGTTTCCTGAAATAACCACATAAAAGAAGCTCCCACCTGCGTGGGAGCTTTATTTTTTTCGGTATTCGGGCTTGCGTTTGGCAAAATCGCCCCCACAAAGGAATGGATGTTATTTCGTCTTGGGCTCCTCGGCTTTTACGGCGAGGATCGTCCAACTATCGTCCTCGTTTTTCTGTACGGTGAACAACAACGCGACCTTGCCCATATCGGCGGTCGGCTCGAGCTTCTCGCCGCGGTAGTCGTATTGAATATCCTGCAACAGCACGTACGCCACGCGCACGGTATAGAGGTCGCCGTCACGCTTGATGGTATCCAGCACCGGAACCGAACCGGCGGTGGGATAATCCACCGGCACATGATAGCAGCCGGTCTGCTCGTTGTAGTTGGCGTCACCGACCGTGTGGTGGCTCTGGATCTTCTTATCGCCAAACAGTGCGGCAAACGCCTGCTCCACCTTTTTCTGCGGAATGATGAGGTTGCCCAGATCATCCCGCTCGTAGCTGTACTTGCAATCCTCGCCCTCGTTGAGACGGCGCACGTTTTCCGGCTGAGAAAGGCTGTAGATCGCCGAACGGATCAGCGAATCCTGATTCTCCATTTGTCCCGCGTCGGTGAACGGATCGGGGAACATCTGCGTAACAGGATTCATAAACTCCGCCAGATCGGCGCGCAGCTCGCTGTCGTCCGCCGCCTTCTTCACAAGACGGATACCGCTGACGATCAGTGCAATGATGCCCACGATCGCGAGCAGCAGCACCATAAACCCGAGCGGCGCGGCATAAGGTACCTTACGGCGCTTGCGGCGGCGTTTTTTGCGCGGTTTGCGCGGTACGACCGGCGCGGCGGTCAGCTCTTCGGTCGGCTGCGGTGCGCTCTCCTCGGCGACCGGCTCTGCCGGCTGCTCGGGGAAGACCGTCGGCTCCTCCACCGGCACTTCCGGCACGGCGGCGGGGTCGATCACCACGTCCTCCAGAATGGAGGCCTCCAGACCGCGAACCTCCAGCAGCGTTTCCTTGAGCGCCTCACCGGCGGGAACGGCTTTCTTGGCTCGCGAGGTCGGCTTTTTCGCCGCGGCGGGCTTCTTCGGTTGTGTTTTCTTACGGATCGGGGATTCGTCCACAGGGACCCCTCCTTGATTTCAGCAATATCAACCCAACAAACGGAGAACCTGCAGTTCCCCCTCGGTCGGGGTGCCAAGACCCAAAAACTGTTGATTGGGCGCGTATACGCGGGTAACGTCGGACACCGTTTGGTCTCCCAAGCGGTCCAACGACAACGCACCGCCATTGGAAAAGCGGACGGCCTGCGCCGCAGAAACCGATACCGACGGATACACGGCAAACGCCGAGTCCACCGGACGGACATGCTGCTCCAGCGTACCCTCGCGGGCGAAGCGTTCCCATTCCTCTATGGTATAGCAATCCGCTTCGGTATACCCCGCCGCCGCGGTGCGCCGCAGGGCGATCATGATCGCGCCGCAGCCGAGCATCGCGCCGAGGTCGTCACATAAGGTGCGAACGTAGGTGCCGGCCGAGCATTCGCAGGTGAGCGTCAGCTCGCCGGTCGCGGTGTCGTATACCTCCGCTTCCAAGCGACGGATGGTGACGGGACGCGCTTCGCGCTCTACCTGGACCCCCTGCCGTGCCAGCTCGTACAAACGGACACCGTCTTTTTTTAGTGCCGATACCATCGGTGGGGTCTGCCAAATATCGCCGCGAAACGCGGGCAGCGCCGCTTCCACCGCCTCCCACGTCGGGGTCGGCTTGCCTGTCGGTGTGACCACTCCCCACACGTCCAGTGTGTCACTGGTATAGCCGAAGCGCAGGGTGGCGCGATAGCATTTGTCGTGCGTGGGCAGCAACGGGATCGCGCGGGTGGCGCGACCGAGCATCAGCGGCAACACACCGGTCGCCATCGGGTCAAGCGTGCCTGCATGACCGATACGACGCTCGCCGGTCAGGCGGCGCAGGATCGCACAGCAGGTAAAGGAAGTCATCTCCTGCGGCTTGTCCACACAAAGGATACCCGTCATCGGCGTTTCTCCTTCAGGCGCGGGACAGCGGTCTCCACTGCTTCGCGCAGGCGGCGGATGACCTCGTCATCCGAGCCCTCCAACGTACAGCCGGCGGCACGAGCGTGTCCCCCGCCGCCCAACAGGCTGCAGATGGCCACGGCGTCGGCGTGAGCGCCGGTGCGGACGCTGACCTTGTAGCCGCCGTCCGCCTTCTGGCGCAGGGTGATACCCACCCAAACGCCCTCGATCTGACGCGGCAGCGGTGAGAGGCCTTCCATATCCCCTTCACACGCGCCGCTTTGCTTCATCATATCCTCGGTGATCTTCATCACGGCCACGCGGCCGTCCTCAAAGAACAGCACCGATTGCAGCGCCTGCTGCTCCAGGGCGAGACGCGCGCGGGATTTGATGTCAAACATCGCGCGGTTGATTGGCTCGGCGTGAGCGCCTGCCTCCATCAACTGCGCCGCCATACGGTGCGCAAGCGGCGTGGTGTTGCTGTATTTGAAGCAGCCGGTGTCGGTGGCGATGCCGGTGTACAGGCAATCCGCCATCACGGAATCGATGGCGACACCAAGCTCCTCAATAAGCTGTAGGATCAGCATCGCGGTGGCGCCCATATCGGCGTCCAGCACGAGCTTTTCCTCAAAATCACGGTGCGTACCGTGATGGTCGAGGCACAGCACGGTATGCTGTGCATACGGCTCCAGGCCCTCGCCCAGCAGCTTACTGTCCGCGACGTCCACCGCGCAGACAAACGCCGGTTCAAAGGCCTGCTCCTCCAGCCCCTCCATCATATAGTCGTACTTTTCGGGGATGGGGTCGTTACAGACCACCCGCGCCTGCTTACCGAGCGCGTGCAGCGCACGGCACAGCGCGTAGGCCGAACCGAGCGTGTCGCCGTCCGGAAACTGGTGGGTCAGGATCAGGATGCGGTCGTTGGCGGTCAGCAGTTCCGCCGCCTGAGCAACCGTAATACGCTCACTCATGCGAATCCCCATCCTTTGTCCCGAGCTGCTCCAGCGTGCGGGCGATCTGCGAACTGTAAGCAATGGAGTCGTCCGCGATGAAACGCAGCTCAGGAACGTGGCGCAGCTTGAGTGCCGCGCCCAGTTCCCGACGCATATAGCCGGCGGCCGAGGTCAGTCCCTTGACCGCTCGCTTGGCCGATTCCATGCCGTCCATGGCGCTGACAAACACCGTCGCATACGACAGATCGCGGGTGACGTCCACCCGAACGATGCTGATGAGCCCCGACACGCGGGGATCCTTGACGGTGCGGAGGATGGCGGTCAGCTCGCGCATAATATCCTCGCCGGTGCGATCCATTCGATAACTGGGCATGACTGCCTCCTTTCGGAATCCTTAATCGCGGTATTCCTCGATGATATAGGTTTCGTAAATGTCGCCCTCTTTGATATCGGTGAATTTCTCCAGACCGATACCGCATTCGTAGCCCTGAGCGACCTCGCGCTGGTCATCCTTAAAGCGCTTGAGCGAGATCATTTTATCGTCGCCGATGATGATGCCGTCACGCACGATACGCAGCAGGTCGTTACGGTAGACCTTGCCGTCCAGCACGTAGCAGCCGGCCACCAGACCGACATTGGTGATGCGATAGACCTGACGCACCTCGGCACGACCATGCAGCACCTCGCGCGTCTTGGGTGCGAGCATGCCCTTCATAGCGGCCTCGATCTCGTCCAGGCAATCGTAGATGATGCGGTACATCCGCATATCCACCTCCGCCCGCTCCGCGGCGACCTGCGCCAACGGATCGGGACGGACGTTGAAGCCAACGATGATGGCACCCGATGCCTGCGCGAGCATGACGTCGCTCTCGCTGACGGCACCGACCGCACCGTGGATCACACGGACGCGGACTTCCTCGTTGGTGAGCTTTTCCAAAGACTGACGCAGCGCTTCCACCGAACCCTGCACGTCGGCTTTGACGATGATGGGCAGTTCCTTGCGCTCGTTCTCCTGCATCTGGGAGAAGAGGTTATCCAGCGTGACCTTCTGGTACTGCTTAAAGATCTCCTCCTTGGCGGACTGCTTACGCTGCTCCACCAGCTCGCGAGCAAGGCGCTCGTCGCTGACGGCATTGAACTCGTCGCCGGCGGTGGGAACCTCGGCCAGACCCATGATCTCAACCGGCACGGACGGACCGGCAGCGTTGACCTTACGACCGCAATCGTCCGTCATAGCACGAACACGGCCCACGGCCGTACCCGCCACCACGATGTCGCCGGCGTGAAGCGTACCGTTCTGCACCAGCAGCGTGGCGATCGGGCCGCGGCCCTTATCCAGACGCGCTTCAATGACCGAGCCCTTGGCGGCACGCGCCGGATTGGCCTTCAGCTCGCGCATTTCGGCAACCAGCAGCACCGATTCCAACAGCTGATCCATACCCTGACCGGTGAGCGCCGAGACCGGCACACAGATCACGTCGCCGCCCCACTCCTCGGGCACCAGCTCATGCTCGGTGAGCTGCTGCATAATACGGTCGGGGTTGGCGGTGGGCTTATCCATTTTATTGATCGCGACGATGATGGACACATCCGCGGCCTTGGCGTGGTTGATCGCTTCGATGGTCTGCGGCATAATGCCGTCGTCCGCCGCCACGACCAGAATAGCAATATCCGTCACCTGCGCACCGCGCGCACGCATGGCGGTAAACGCCGCGTGACCGGGGGTGTCCAGGAAGGTGATGGACTGACCGTTGACCTTGGTGCGATATGCGCCGATGTGCTGCGTGATACCGCCCGCCTCGCCGGAGGTCACCTTGGTCTTACGGATGGCGTCCAGAATGGACGTCTTACCATGGTCAACGTGACCCATCACGACCACGACCGGATCGCGCGGCTGCAGCTCGCTGTCATCGTCCTCGTGATCGTCGATGATCTGCTCTTCGATGGTAACAACGACCTCGCGCTCGACCTTGGTGTGGAATTCCTCCGCGACCAGGAACGCGGTGTCAAAATCGATCTCCTCGTTGGCAGTGACCATCATACCCAGCATCATCAGCTTCTTGATGACCTCGGCCACCGTGGCCTTCAGGCGCAGAGCCAGTTCGGAGACGGTGATGGTCTCACCCACCGTGATGGTCATCTGCTTCTTCTGACGCTCCATCTGGATGCGCTTCAGGCGCTCAGCCTCCGTCTCGCGGCGGCGCTGCGGCTTCTTGTACTGCTGCGACTTCTGGTTGATCTTCTGCTTCTTGATCGCGCCACCGTCACCGCGCACGCGGTTGGAGGTCTGCGCCATCACGTCGAAGCGCTCGTCGTACTTGTTGCCGACGTTGGTCTGCACGCTGCGGGTATCCACCGTGCGGCGCTCGATCTGGGCACGCGGCTGCGGCGGGTTCTTCTGCTTCTTTTCCGGCTGAGGTGCCGCAGCGGGGGCTACCGCACCGGCAGCGGCCGGACC
>JAZNKN010000014.1:0-3443 GCA_045578625.1 Acutalibacteraceae bacterium
AGCCTGCTGCAGGCGGTGGACACCGCGGTGACCATGGTGGCAGAGGGGGATAACGGCATTCCTGTGCCCGATTATGTGGAAGAAAATGTCTCCACTAAGGTAGTTAAGCTGATCCAGTCCTACACAGGCGTGGTCAACAAAATGGTTTGGAGAAAATCCTGACGGACTGCGCAAAGCATATGTTTTACAGGCAGTTCCGGAGGATATCAAAAGGAGCTTCTCAGAGACTATCATACGGCTATTTTCCGGCAGAAGAATTATAGTGTAGGTAAAATCGCTTACCATAATTGCGGTTGTTGTCGCATTTATAATTCTGTTGAATATGTCAAGATGGATGTCAAGTTATAAAGCGAATGTCAATGTCGTCTAATTTTCTTTCTGCTGCAGTTACATGCTTTCTATCTAAAATAATGTAGCACAGCGCCGAGGTTGCAAAAAAGCGGGCGCGGCGCTAATTTTTTCTTGAAATTTGTTCGGATATACACTATAATAAGTCGTATCAGTATGAAGCGCGAGTGGGAATGCTGGAATTTTTAATCAAAGGAGTCCTGTAAATGAAAACTCTGTACACGGGCAAAACGAAAGACGTTCTGTTGGATGAAGAGACCAATATTGTCAGCCTTCTGTTCAAGGACAGCATGACCGGTGAAAACGGTGTGTTTGATCCCGGCTCCAACACCGTCGGCGGTAGCGTCGAGGGTAAGGGTAAGATCGGTCTGGCGATCTCCAAATATTTCTTTGAACTGATGGAGAAGAACGGTATCCCCACCCACTATATTGCAGCGGATATCGACAAGGGCCTGATGCAGGTGCGCAACCTCACGGTGCCGAAGCTGGAGTTCGTGCTGCGTTATTTCACTGCGGGCAGTATGTGTCGTCGCTTCACGCTGGAGGAGGGCATCGTGTTCGATCCTCCGTATGCGGAAGTCACGCTGAAGGACGACATTCAGGGCGATCCGCTCATCAGCGAGCGCATCTGCCTGATGAAGGGTCTGCTCAAGGAAGGCCAGTACGATGAGGCGCAGGATATCGTGTTGCGCGTCGGTGAGGTGCTGAAAAAGGAATTGGCCTCGCTGAACCTGACGCTGATCGACTTCAAGATCGAGGTCGGTTACGACGAGAACGGCAAGATGTACGTGGCCGATGAGATCACGCCCGACATCTGGCGCGTCCGCGACGAGGACGGCAACATCCCGAACCAGCTCGATTGCTCCAGAATGCTCATTAAAAAGATGGGTCTGTAATTCAAAAGCGTACTCAAGCAGCGGCAGAGGAACCTCTGCCGCTGCTTTTCGTCTCCGCATACCGCCCGAAACCGACCGCCTAGTGAAAAAGTGTTGAAAAACCGCACGGATTTCGGTACAATGAAAGTGCAAATCACCGAGGAGAGGTGTGCTATGAATAACATCATTCAAATCGACCGTTTGAGCAAAAGCTTTGGCGACGTTCGGGCGGTGCAGGAACTGACCTTTCGCGTCAAAGAGGGGGAGCTGTTTGCATTTCTCGGCGTCAACGGCGCGGGCAAATCCACCACCATCAACATCATGTGCGGTCAGCTTGCCAAGGATGGCGGTCGCGTGGTGATCGACGGCCACGATCTGGACGAACGCGCGGATGCCGTGAAGCGCCAGCTGGGCGTTGTGTTCCAAAATTCGGTGCTGGATGCGGCACTCACGGTATACGATAATCTGGAAAGCCGTGCCGCGCTGTACGGTATTTTCGGCGCGGAATTCAAAGCACGCCTGCAAGAACTGGCTGAACTCCTGGAATTTGGCGACCTGCTGAAGCGTACGGTGGGAAAGCTGTCCGGCGGTCAGCGCCGTCGGATCGACATTGCCCGCGCACTGCTGCACAAGCCGCGCATTCTGATCCTCGACGAGCCGACCACCGGTCTGGACCCGCAAACGCGCAATACGCTGTGGCGCGTTATTTCCGACCTTCGCAAAAACGAGAATATGACGGTGTTTCTCACCACGCACTATATGGAGGAGGCCGCCGAAGCGGATTACGTCGTTATTCTGGACGGTGGACGCATCGCCGCGGAGGGAACACCGCTGGAACTCAAAAACACGTATACCGGCGATTTCATTACCCTATACGGTGCCGATGAGGAGACGGTGAAAACGTTGGGCGCGGACTATGAGGTGCTGCGTGAGGCGGTGCGCTTGTTTGTGCCGAATACCGCGGCGGCCACCGAGCTGATCCTGCAGAACCCCGCACTGTTTCGGGATTATGAGATCACCAAAGGGAAGATGGACGATGTGTTTTTGACCGTCACCGGCAAAACGCTGACCGGAGGTGAAGAAAAATGAGAACGCTGGGTCTGCTTATCAAAAGAAATACCAAGCTGTTTTTCAAGGACAAGGGAATGTTCTTCACCGCGTTGATCACACCGGCGATCCTACTGGTGCTGTACGCCACGTTTCTCGGCAACGTGTACCGCGACAGCTTTTTGACCGCAATACCGCCGGTCATCACCATCGCTGAGGATTTGATCGACGGTCTGGTGGGCGGTCAGCTGATCTCCTCCATCCTTGCCGTTTCCTGTGTGACGGTAGCGTTTTGCTCCAATATGCTGATGGTGCAGGATCGCGCAAACGGCACGGTCAAGGATCTCACGATCTCACCTGTCAAATCCTTCACACTGGCAATGAGTTACTATTTCGCTACCCTTATCACGACGTTGATTGTGTGTCTCGTCGCGGCTGCCGTTTGCCTGCTGTATCTCTCCACGGCGGGATGGTATCTCACCGCAACGGATGTGCTGCTGTTGTTGGCAGACGTAGTGCTGCTCACTTTGTTCGGCACGGCGCTATCGTCGGTCATCAGCTTCTTTTTGTCCACCCAAGGTCAGATCTCAGCGGTCGGCACGATCATGAGCGCCGGTTACGGGTTTATCTGCGGCGCATATATGCCTGTTTCGCAGTTTTCGGAGGGGCTGCGCAACGTCATCTCGTTCTTACCGGGTACGTACGGTACGTCGCTGCTTCGCAACCACGCGATGGGCGGTGTGTTCACCGCAATGGAAGATCAGCACATTCCTGCCGAAGCGATCAAAGGGCTGCAGGATACGGTGGACTGCAACCTGTATTTCTTCGATACCGCAGTGGAGCAGTCTACCATGTACCTGATCCTCGGCGGGACGACCCTGCTGCTCATCACGGTGTATGTCCTGTTGAGCGCTCGACGACCGACACGTAAATAACAGCAAAGACAAGACCGGCAGCAGGGAGTCCTGCTGCCGGTCTTTGTGTTTTTTTACAGTCCCAGTTCCTTCAGATAATACGCGTGCGTATTGGCGAGGCGGCCGTGGGTGGAATAGCCGATGCGCTTGGCATCGGAACGCAGGAATGGTTGTAGACCTCCACGCCCCACAGCCCCTCGTAGCTGCCGTAATCGCCGTAGTTCTCCGGCGACCAGCGGGGGCGGTTGTACGCGACAAA
>JAZNKN010000015.1:0-38118 GCA_045578625.1 Acutalibacteraceae bacterium
GCGTGACCTCGCTGAAAACTCCCGATTGGCACGGCTGGTGCGAGGGGCTGACCGATGCGACCGGCGACGGCTACGCCGGCGTGATGGGCTATCCCATCGACGGCGTGCAGATCGAGATCGTGCGGAGGTGAGCAGAGTGGATATCGAAGCGAAGATCGCGGAACTGGATGCCAGAGAGCGTACCTCGGAGCATCGCCTCAAGGATCTCGAAGCCGAGATGCGCGACCTGCATGAGCTGACCAAGGCGGTGGCGGTGACCAACACCAACGTGCAAGCGCTGACCAAACGCGTGGACGAGATGCACGCGGATATTAAGGGTCTCGGCGGTGTCGCCGGCAAGCGGTGGAACGCCGCGGTCGAGTGGTTGATCAAAGGCACGGTTGGCGCGCTCATCGGTGCGCTGATGGCGCTGTTGCTGAAATAAAAGGAGGAGATCGTATGAAAGAAAAAGTTTCGAAGTGGGCCAAGGCAGCTGGGATCCGCGCACTTAAAACGGTGGCGGAGACGGCCATCGCCACCATTGGTACGTCGGCAGTGCTGGCGCAGGTGGATTGGACGGTCGTTATCTCGGCGTCGCTGCTGTCCGGACTGCTGTCGCTGCTGTTCTCGATCAAGGGCCTGCCCGAGATCAAGGAATAAATAGATAGGGGAGAAGCGCGTGCAGTCAACTGCACGCGCTTTTTGCTTTTGTTGCGGAATTATTGCGTAATTCACCAAAAAAGTGAGGCGTAGAGCCAAACATTCGTTGACTGTAAATCTGTTGTCTCTGACTTCGGTGGTTCGAATCCACCTTCCCCCACCAAACAAAAAAGACCGACCTTGATGGTCGGTCTTTTTTGTTTCTTCGAAAAGGAAGGTGGATTCGAAAGGCCGTTAAGAAAACAGTCCGGTGGACTGTTTTTAGGCCGTGGGACTGAACCACCCTTCCGCACTGTACCGAAACTCATAGACGAGAACAAACTGCCGCACTTCACAATGACCACCTTCCCCCACCAGAAAAAAGACCTTGTCTTTCGACAAGGTCTTTTTTCAACTAAATCCACCCTAGCGGGTGGGTGAAATATTGCTTCGCAATGTGAAATTCGAGCAATGCTCGAGTGAAATCGCTGCGGCGGTGGGTGGATTTAATTTCACATTTTGCTTTTGCAAAATATTTCACCAAAGGCGAAAGCCTTTGATTTCACCGTGCGTTAGCACGATTTCACTTGCTACTTTGTTTATTTTATGCTATAATTATTGCATAGAGGTGATGATATGAGCAAGGTGAAGATTGTTGATTTGTTAGCTTCAATATGTCTTTTGATTGGTTCTGTCATCAATATTGTTGAATTGTTTATTGATGTACATATCGTAATTTCAATAACCGCTACCGTTTTAATTTTTGTTTCAATTTTTCTTTGGTTTGTTGTTCTTAAAAGGATGAAATTCAAAAAACAGTAGTGGCATCACAATGGTTCGTAACAGCCAAAACAAAGAAGGTGGATTCGAAAGGCCGTTAAGAAAACAGTCCGGTGGACTGTTTTTAGGCCGTGGGACTGAACCGCCCTACCACGCTGTACCGAAACTCACAGACGAGATCAAACTGCCGCACTGTACAATGACCACCTTCCCCAACCAAAGCAAAAAACCGCGCTAGATCAAGGCTTCAGGACATCTAGCGCGGTTTTTTATTGTCTTGCCGTAAAAATCTTTACAAGCACTGCCGCGGCAGTGCCTGTTTTGCTGTAAACGAAAACCACGCGACTATCGCGTGGTTTTCGTTTACAACTACAAGGACTTGAGGGATGCCTCAAGTCCTTTTTACTAAAACCGAGTAAAAAACGGCTTTGATTCTTAGGCGTTTTTCCAATAGCATTTTGCCGAAGTATGTGCTATACTGCCAAATTGTGTTAAGGGAAAGGAGGGAGTGGCAATGGCTCACAGTCACGTGTTGAAGCCGGCGCATCACCATCATCACCATGTGGTATCGCTGAAGGCGCTTGGTGTGTTTATCCGCAAAAACGTGGTTATGATCGTGGCTATGGTCGCCGCACTGATCACCATGGTGATCGTGCCGGTAGATCACGAATATCTCGGTTATTTCGACCTCAAAACGCTGACCTGCTTGTTCTGCGTGTTGGCGGTAGTGTGTGCCCTCAAAAACATTCGCTTTTTCTATATTTTGGCGCAAAGCATCGTCCGGTGCTTCCGTAATGCGCGGCTCAGCGTGCTGGTTTTAGTGTACATCACCTTTATCGGCTCGATGCTGATCGCCAACGATATGGCGCTGCTGACATTTTTGCCGCTTGGGTTCTTTGTGCTGAACACCACCGGCAAGCAAAAGTATATGGCGTTTACCTTTGTGATGCAGAATATCGCGGCCAACCTGGGCGGTATGCTGACTCCCTTTGGCAATCCGCAAAACCTATATCTGTACACGAAATTTGCGATACCGACGGGTGAGTTTATGGGGATCATGGCGGTGCCGTTCGTATTGTCGGTGCTGCTGATCACGGTATGCTGTCTGATATTTGTCAAGGCGGAGCCGCTGCAGATCGTCGAAAGTGACGCCAAGCTACCGCCTGCCCGAACGGCATTGTATCTGTGCTTGTTCGTGCTGGCTATCGCTATCGTGTTCCGCAGCATTCCGTACTGGATCGGCCTGGTCATCATTCCGGCGGTGCTGCTGTTTGCGGACAGGCAAGCCTTAAAAATGGTGGACTATCCGTTGCTGCTGACCTTCGTGTTCTTTTTTATTTTCTCCGGAAATATGGCGCGTATTGACGCGGTACGGGTGGGAATGTCGTACCCGATGGACAAAAGCACGCTGATCTTCAGCACGCTGTCTTGCCAATGCATCAGCAACGTGCCGTCCGCCATTCTGTTGTCGCAGTTTACCGATAATTATCGCGATCTTTTGGTCGGTGTCAACATCGGTGGTATTGGCAGTCTCATTTCGTCGCTGGCCAGTTTGATCACCTTTCGCGAATACGTCACACACGATCCTCAAGGGAGCGGACGGTATCTGCGATTGTTTTCGGTCATCAATTTCAGCTTTCTGTTTTTGCTTACCGGTGTCATGGTACTGTTACGTTCGATAGGGTTGTAAAGGTAGCCTCTTGCTTCAATCAAGCAAGAGGCTTTTCGTTTATAATGAAAAAGCAGCCGCCCACCGGGCGGCTGCTTTGCTTATCAGAATTCGCGGTAGAAATCGTCCTTCATCTCGGACATGACCAGATAGCATTCCTTGCCATACAGCAGTTTGGTCGGTACGCGCCACGGTACGCCGATATAATAATTATCAGCAACCATCTTGCCGTCGGCATAGATCTGCGCAACGTCACACGCATCGGGGATCTCAACAAAGCCGTCAGCACTCGTCACCGAGAGTGTTTTCCACGTTCTGGCGCGATGACCGTTCATGGTGAGTTCCCGCAGATACGGCGGTTCAAAGGGTTCGTTCGTCGGCTCGGCGGTAAGGCGCGCCGGCGTGAAGGCGGCCTGTAGGCTATGCGGCTCAAATGCCGTGCCGCTCCACAGATGGTACGAGAAGTCACCGCCCGCAACCGTGGTGAGTTGGCCGTCCATCTCGTACAGATCACAGTCATCGCCGATATACAGTTTACCGGACAGCTTGCGGGCATAGGTCGCCTGCTCGGCGGTCAGCACCACGATGGTGGCGTTGCCGACGGACACGGCGGAGTCCAGTCCGGGTGTCGGCTGCAGTACGGTACCGTCATTCAGACAGAATTGCGGTTGGATACCGGCGATCTCGGCAAAGAAGAAAGTGTCGCCCACACGGCACAAGGGCTGCGCGGTAGCATACCGAAGCGTTGTGCCGCACAGATCCATATGAAACGGCATAAAGAAGCTGATATCGCCACAAACGTCGATCGGCGGGAATTGCACCGTGTCGGTGTCCAGCACAATGTCGTGGAGATCTGCCAGATTTGTCAGACGCTGATAGTGGTTGACGAATACAAAACCGCTGTTTCCGTCGGTGCGCATCGCGTAGCGGAGAGAGGTGGTATCGTACCGATCGATCGTATCGGTTGCTTCGACAGTCTCCATAGGAGCAATCACGTCGCCAAAGTCCTGGGCGAACAGGTGCAGCATGTTCAAGAGACGGTACTGACCGCGTACCTCGCCGAACTCGGATAGCGGGGCTTGGAAATCGTAGGACAGCACCGCATAATCGTTCGGGTAGCCGGTCTCTTTTGTCTCCTGCATGGTGGACAGCTTGCCAATGGGATTGGTGCCACCGTGGAACATATAGTACCCGATGAGATTGTTACCGCAACCAAAAGCCACCAAGGACAGGGAGTAAATATCCATCGGTTTAATGATGGGACGGCGGTGGTGGGTGACCTGAATACCGCCGCCCATCTCGCAGGTGGCGAAGGGATAGCGCTTGTAGGGGATGCGCCAACGACCGGCTGCACCTGCGGTGTCGGCCAATAGATCGGCACCGATGTCACCGTCGTTGCGCATCGAGATGAAAAAGCTGTGTGTGGAAGGGGGAAGCTTCTTCTTGTGTTCAAACCAAGGGCCCTCGCAATAACCGCCGAACACTGGGACGAACTCATCCGGCGGGAAGCGGGTGCCGCCGTCGTAGCCCCAACCGGTTACGGTATAGATCGGCACGTCGTAGCCGATCTCCTTGGCGATCTGCTTAAGAGTTCCCAGATGCTCGTATTGAAGCACCAGCTCGTTTTCGATCTGCATACCGATGATGTTGCCGCCCTTGCTGTAAAGCTGATCCTGAACCTGCTCATACACCTTTTCGTAGAAACGGCGCACGTAGAACAGGTAGGTGGGGTCGTTCTGACGCTGTACGGGGGCTTTTTGATACAGCCAATCCGGGAAGCCACCGTTGCGGCATTCGCCGTGCGCCCACGGACCGATGCGCAGAAAAACGTCCAGACCGATCTCGTGGCAAGCCTCCACAAAGGCGTGTAGGTCGTTGTTTCCGGTGAAGTTAAACTCGCCCTCGATCTCTTCGTGGTGGATCCAGAACAGATACGAGGCGACCACTGTAATGCCGCCCGCCTTCATTTTGGCAAGTTCGCGGCGCCATTCGCGGCAGTCACCGCGCGAAAAATGATATTCACCCATGATACCGATCCACGGCTTGCCGTTTCTGACAAAATATTTGCTGGCAACGTCAATGGTTTCGCCGTCGGGAGAACGGCCGCCCATATTCAAGTGATTGGTGAGCAGAGGGGTGGGATGATAGGGCTTGAAACGATATATCATTGGAACACATCCTTATCATTTCATTGGATAAATTGTAACATACGTTTTCTGTAGTTGCAATTTCTTTTTGCCTTTTGCAAAATACGTTCATACTTTTGAGTGAACGTCCATATTTTGGTTCTCGAACAGCTGTGAGACCGTGTTGAAGCAACTTGCCAAGAGACGATATTTGTGGTATGATGGGCATACTACGCAAGTGAGGTGGATGTATGAAGCTGAACTACAAGCGTACCGTGCTGATCGGTTTTTCCTTTATGGCAATTCTGGCTTTCTGGCAATTTTACGATCAGGTGATTCCGTATGTTCTGGAAAATGTGTTCGGTCTTAAGACCTTCGCTGCCAACGCCATTATGTCGATCGACAACGCGCTGGCTATTTTTATGCTGCCGTTGTTCGGTATGCTGTCCGATCGCACGCACACGCGCCTCGGCCGTCGCACGCCGTATATTCTGTTCGGCACGATCGTGTCGGTCATTCTGTTGGTCGTGCTGGGCTTCTTGCAGGAGGCACGCAGCTTCACGGGCTTTACGGTCGTGCTGATCGCGCTGCTGGTGGTTATGGCGACCTATCGCACACCGGCAGTGGCGTATATGCCGGACGTGACCGAAAAGCCGCTGCGCAGCAAAGCTAACGCGATCATCAATTTGGTGGGGTACATCGGCGGCATTTTCTCCACCGTTGTTATGATGTTTATGCTGAAGAGCAGCGTAAACGCGCAAGGTGAAAAGGTGTACAGCGCCGATCAATCCTTCCTGCCGGTGTATCTGGTGGTTGCCGGCTTTATGTTGATCTCGGTGCTGATCTTGGTGCTGAGCATTCGTGAAAACCGTCTGCTTGCCGAAACGCATATTGTGGACGAGCCCTCGGAGGACGTGCCGGTCGGCGGCAAGCTGCCACGACCCGTGTTCCGCAGTCTGGTGCTGATCCTGATGTCCGTGTTTCTGTGGTTTATGGCCTACAATGCGGTCACCACCGCGTTTTCACGTTACTGTGTCGAGCGGTGGAACGTCGATCTCGGCACCTCCTCCGGTTATCTGTTGATGGCTACCATCGCGGCGATCGCCGCCTTCGTGCCGCTGGGCTTCCTGTCCGGCAAGGTCGGCCGTAAAAAGGCGGTATTACTGGGTATTGCGCTGATGACGGTCTGCTATTCGAGCGCTATTTTCTTTACGGAGGAAACGCCGCTGATGTACGTGGTGTTCGCGTTGGTCGGTGTCGGTTGGGCATCCATCAACGTCAATTCGTTCCCCATGGTGGTAGAAATGTGTACCGGTGCGGACATCGGTAAATACACCGGTCTGTACTACACCTTCTCAATGGCGGCACAGATCACCACACCGCTGCTGTCCGGTCTGCTGATCGATCATCTGGGCTTCGGCTATGCGGTGTTGTTCCCGTATGCCGTGGTGTTCTCGGTGTTGTCATTTGTCACGATGTCACTGGTCAAGCACGGGGATACCAAGCCGGTCAAGCGCGGCTCCCTTGTAGAAAACTTTGACGTGGGTGATTGAGTATGACCATCGCTGTGTTAGTGGTTGCACTGCTGATTTTTTTATTGTTGTATCTGATCTTTCCGTCGCCGCGCCGCCATCGCGACAGGCAGCTGCTGTCGGGGCGGTATATCGCACACCGCGGTCTGCACGGTCTGCGCGACGGTACACCGGAAAACTCGTTGGCGGCTTTTCGCGCGGCGATCGAGTGCGGCTATGCCATTGAGATCGATATTCATCTTACGGCGGATGGGGAAGTGGTCGTGTTTCACGACGACAACGTCAGACGAATGTGCGGAGTTGAGGGCTGTGTAGAGCAGATGACGCTGGCAGAGCTCAAAGCGTTGCGTCTTGCCGGTACCGAGGAGCAGATCCCCACGCTGCAGGAATGCTTGGCATTGGTGAACGGTCAGGTGCCGCTGCTTATTGAGTTCAAGTGTCTCTCGGTCGATCTGTGCAACCGACTGTGTTGCGCGGCGGATGCGATCCTCGAAAAATACGAGGGTGCATATTGCATCCAATCGTTTTATCCGTTTGTGCTGCGGTGGTACCGCAAGCATCGTCGGGAGGTGTGTCGGGGACAGCTTTCCTCGGCCTTTTGCGGCGAAGCGCTGCACAAGCGGTTGTTAGGATGCTTGGTATTTAACTTTTTAGCGCGTCCCGATTTTATTTCCTACGATCATAACTTTGCGGGTCACCCTTGCCGCCGTCTGTGCGGCAGGCTGGGAGCGTATCCGGTGGGGTGGACATTCCACGATCAGACAGCGTTGGATCGCCACCGCAAGGATTTTAATACATACATTTTTGAGGGCTTTATTCCCGAGGAGTAAGCGAGGAGTATATGCAAGACTGGAAGATCATCGCACGGATCCATAACGATTTTTCCGACAAATTCGGTATTCCGCGCCAAAGCGGTTTGGTGCCGGAGATGTCGTCGCTGATCGTGTTTGAGGAGCCGTATCGCAACCGTGAGGCGTTGCGTGGTATTGAAGACTATTCGCATCTGTGGCTGCTTTGGCAGTTTTCCGAAGCACGGCGGGAGGAGTGGAGTCCCACCGTTCGGCCGCCGCGGCTGGGTGGTAACCGGCGTATGGGTGTGTTTGCCACACGCTCGCCGTTTCGGCCGAACCCGATCGGCTTGTCATCGGTAAAGCTGTTGGGCGTAGAGCAAACAGCCGAAGGGCTTGCTCTGCGGGTAGCCGGTGCGGATCTGTTGGATGGCACGCCGATCCTGGATATCAAGCCGTATCTGGCGTACACGGATTCTCATCCGGAGGCGGTGGGCGGTTTTGCCGATGCCTTCGTGGACTATGCGCTGACGGTGGAATTTCCGGAAGATCTGCTTGCTCGAATCGCGCCGGACAAGCGTGAGAGCTTATCAGCGGTGCTGCGGCAGGATCCGCGTCCGTCGTATCAGCACGATCCCGAGCGGATCTACGCCTTGGATTTTGCCTCGTACACCGTGCGGTTTCGTGTGCAGGATAAGCTGCTCACGGTTACCGATGTGATCGAGCGATAAAAAGACAGCCTGCCGGACGGCAGGCTGTTTCTTAATTGTCGTTATCGGGGAAAGCGTCGGGATCCAGAATAATATCCTTGTCGTTGGGATCCAGCATCAGTTTTTGCATGGCTTCAGCAGTTTCTGAGATGTCGCTCAAAAATTCGTGACGGTCCTTTTCCAATAGTTGTCTGTAATACAAAACCAGCAGCTGTTCCTCGGTGGTCAGCTTGGCAATGGAGGTGGGAAGCACCAAATGACTGGGGGATTCCGCCGCTTCTTCGTCGGAGTCCCGCAACAGCGCCGCGATCTCGTCCTCACCACCTACAAGCTCGTCCATGGAAATGCCGAACAACGAAGCCATCAGGCATAGCTTACTGATGGAGGGGAACACCTGCCCCAATTCATAATACGATAGTGTAGAGCGATCAATGCCGGCGGCTTGGGAGAGAATGTCCTGCGTGAGGCTGCACTCCGAGCGGATCGCTTTCAGACGCGCGGCAAACAATCGTATATTTTCTTGATTCAGCATAGTAAACATCCTTACTGTTAACGATCTTATTAACAGTAAACCATAATTCGACAAAATTTGCAAGAAAAATTCCCTTTCCTTAAAAATTTCTCTTGACGAGGCGAGGGAACTTTGCTATAATACAAAGGCTGTTATGCTACCGTGGCTCAGCAGGTAGAGCAGCTCACTCGTAATGAGCAGGTCGTCCGTTCGAATCGGATCGGTAGCTCCAAAGCCTCAAGGACGAAAGTTCTTGGGGCTTTTGCTTTCAAACAATCCGCAAAGGAGTATGGTATGGATCGTCGTATTTTGGTCGGTATGAGCGGCGGCGTGGACAGTTCTATGGCGGCTTCCCTTCTGTTGGAGCAGGGAGAGTGCGCCGAAGGTGTTACGCTGCGCTTGTGTGCCGATCCCACGCAGGTGACGGAAAAAGCGTTGCAGGCGGAAAGCGATGCCGCCGCAGTGGCAGAGCGTCTGGGTATTCCACATCGGGTGTGGGATTACAGTGTGCTGTTCCGCGATACGGTGATAAATGATTTTGCCGCAGTCTATGAAAGCGGCGCTACGCCGAATCCGTGCATCGTCTGCAACCGCTGTATCAAATTCGGCCGTATGCTGGAGCAGGCGCTGGAGGAGGGCTACGATGCCGTTGCCAGCGGTCATTATGTGCGTTCGGAATGGGACGAGTCCTCGGGACGCTGGTTGCTGAAAAAAGCAGCCGATCCCGCACGGGATCAAAGCTACGTCCTGTATATGCTCACACAGCACCAACTGGCTCACATCGTGTTTCCGCTTGGCGAATACAGTAAGCCCACGCTGCGCCAAATGGCAGAGGAACGGGGTCTGGTGACCGCCAGCCGTCCCGACAGTCAGGATATCTGCTTTGTACCGGACGGTGATTATCTGACTTTTCTGGAGAACGATCTCGGGATGCGTTGTGCGCCCGGTCACTTCGTGGACGAGCAGGGGCGGACACTTGGTACACATCGTGGCATTGCCGCATATACCATCGGTCAGCGTAAAGGGCTCGGCATTGCCTTCGGTGAACCGCGTTTTGTCGTATCCAAGGATGCCGCCGCGAACACGGTAACGCTCGGGACGAGCGAACGGTTGTTTTCGGCAGAACTGATCGCCGAAAACGCCAATTGGATCTCCATTGCCGCCCTAACAGAGCCGCTGCGCGTGAGTGCGCGAACCCGCTATCAGCAGCGGGAAGCAGCCGCAACGGTGGAGCCGTACGGTGACCGTGGATTCCGTGTAATATTCGATGAACCACAGCGCGCGCTGACTCCGGGACAGGCCGTTGTTTTGTATCAGGGTGATCTAGTGGTCGGCGGCGGCACGATCGTGAGCAGAATTTCTTAAAAAGTCAAAAAATGTCACAAACCAGTTGATTGCTTGTTTTTCAGAAAAAGAGCCCATAATATGCTTTGGAATAAATAGGTAGCCCTATTTTTACGCATGAGTGGAGGAAATCAAATGGTATTTGGTATTCTGAAAGACATCAAAGAAGGCGAAAATCGCGTCATCTGTACGCCGATCGAGGTTGCTTCGATCGTTGCGGCGGGCCACACGGTTCTGGCACAGCGTGATTGTGGCTTCGGCTCGGGTTTTTCCAACGAGAAGTACGTCGAGGCCGGTGCTGAGATCGTGGATACGATGGAAGAAATGTACGCTCGTTGCGATTTTTTGGCCAAGGTCAAGGAGCTGTTCCCCTGCGAGTATGATCTTCTGCGTAAGGATCAACTGGTGTATTGCTGCATTCATCCCGCCGGTCATCCGGAGGAAGTGGAAGCGATCCTGAAGAGCGGCTGCATCGCGCTGACCGCAGAGGACAGCCACCGCTACGGCTCTCCCAACTGCGAGGCTGCCGGTAAGCAGGGCGCGCTGTTCGGCTTGGAGTCCATGCTGACCATCAACGGCGGCAAGGGCAAGTTCGTCGGTGGCTTCGTCGGTGCTCCCGGTATGAACGTGCTGATCCTCGGCGGCGGTGTTGTCGGCCAGGGCGCGCTGTCTGTGCTGCAGGCGCTGGGTGCCAACGTGACCGTGATGGATATCAACGCCGGTGTTCTGCGTATGCTGAGTGACCGTTATCACCAGAAGATCAATACCATGTTCTGCACCAAGGAAGCCATTGCTTTTCTGCTGCCGCAGACCGATATGGTCGTCAACTGCGTGAAGTGGCCCAAGCAGCGCACCGATTTCCTCATTGATAAAGAGATGCTTAAGCTGATGGAGCCCGGCAGCGTTCTGGTGGATATCTCCAACGACGATCCCGGTGCGATCGAATCGAGCCACGAGACGCATCACGATGATCCGCGCTACGTCGTCAACGGTGTTGTTCACTACTGCGTCAGCAACATTCCGGGTGCGGTGGCACGATCCACCTCGGTGGCACTGGCGGCGGAGACGCTGCCCCTGCTGCTGAACATCCTCAACAACGGTCTGACCGAGGCGTGCGTGCGTGACGGCTTTATCCGTCGCTGCTTGACCGCCTACAAGGGTTATCTGACTCACGAGGAGACCAGCGCGATCCAGAACCGTCCGTGGATCCGTCCGGAGGACATTTTGGGCATTGCTGACCGTGCTCTGGATCCGGCACCTCCGGCAACCGCCACGCGCAGCAACAACTTCATCAAGCTGCAATCGTGACGATGAAGAGATCGGCAGTCCGTATTCCCGTGAGATCCGGTTCCGGTATGCCGAGATGTCCGATAAGGCGTTCGTGCTTGAAGCGGGCGCCGCCGCTTTCCGGCGATAAGAAAGCAAAAATTTTGTCGTCCGGATGCATTGACTTATGCGGCACGATATGCTAAAATACAATAAACTATAAAATCTTTGGGGGTACCGTCCATGCAGCGTATTCAGACTTTGGATACCAAGAACCTGTGCGAAAGCGCGAAGAACGGCGGTTGCGGCGAGTGCCAGACCTCTTGCCAGTCCGCTTGCAAGACCAGCTGCGGCATCGCCAATCAGCAGTGCGAAAACAAGCAGGAAGAAAAGTGATCCAATTCCCACAAATGCCGCCGAATGGCGTCATTTTTTGTGATAGTCAGGAGAAGTGAACCAATGCTACATTGCTATAAGCTCGGTGGACTGAATATCGTATTGGACGTGTATTCCGGCTCGATTCATCTGGTGGATGAGGTGGCGTACGATATTATTGAGCAATATGAGGATAAGACGCGTGAGGAGATCGTTGCCGATATTCTTGCCAAATATGCTGACCGTGAGGACGTGACCCGTGAGGATGTAGAGGTTTGCTGTGATCAGATCGAGGAATTGCAGCGTGCGGGTAAGCTGTTTGCGTCCGACACCTTTGCCGGTATGGCGGGTGACTTGAAGGAACGCAGTGCCGGCGTGGTCAAGGCACTTTGCCTGCACGTTGCCCATACCTGCAACCTAAACTGCGCGTATTGCTTTGCCAGTCAGGGGAAATACCACGGCGACCGCGCCGTTATGAGTCTGGAGGTCGGCAAGCGCGCGCTGGACTTTTTGATCGAAAATTCGCCCGGCCGCACCAATCTGGAGGTCGATTTCTTCGGTGGCGAGCCGCTGATGAACTTTGATATGATCAAAGAATTGGTCGCCTATGCCCGCGTGCGGGAAAAGGAGTGCGCAAAGAATTTCCGCTTTACCCTGACGACCAACGGCGTGCTGGTGGATGACGATGTGATCGATTTTGCCAACCGCGAGATGAGCAACGTAGTGCTGAGTCTGGATGGACGAAAGGAGATCCACGACCGTTA
Organism: Acutalibacteraceae bacterium; assembly: GCA_045578625.1. Classification (GTDB taxonomy): domain Bacteria; phylum Bacillota; class Clostridia; order Oscillospirales; family Acutalibacteraceae; genus RGIG3009. The sequence continues at coordinate 12,484 of JAZNKN010000015.1, forward strand.
CCGTGTGGATTACGCCGGAAACGGAAGTTGGGAAAAGATCGTCCCGAAATTCCAGCGGTTTGTGGAAAAACGCGGCAACAAAAACTACTATATGCGCGGTACCTTTACCCACGCCAATCCGGATTTTTTGAAGGATATTGAGGAGATGCTGTCCCTTGGCTTTACCGAGCTGAGTATGGAGCCGGTCGTGTGTGCGGCAGACGATCCGTCGGCGCTCACCGAACAGGATAAGCCGGTGGTGATGGAGCAATATGAGCGCTTGGCGGAGCTGATGCTGCAGCAGTATCGCGAGGGCAAGCCGTATACCTTCTATCACTATATGATCGACCTTAAGGGCGGCCCTTGCATCTACAAGCGGTTGTCGGGCTGCGGCTCGGGAACGGAATATATGGCGGTAACACCGTGGGGTGACCTGTATCCCTGTCACCAGTTCGTGGGCGAGGAAAAATTCAAGCTCGGTGATATTTGGAGCGGCGTGACCAACACCGCCATTCAGGATGAGTTTGCCGCCTGTAACGTGTATACCCGTCCGGAATGCAAGGATTGCTGGGCCAAGCTGTACTGCTCCGGTGGCTGCGCCGCCAACGCGTATCACGCAACCGGTTCGGTCAACGGTGTTTATGAGTACGGCTGTGATCTGTTCCGCAAGCGTATGGAATGCGCCATTATGCTGGAGGCAGCCAAAACGGTAGGGAACGTATAATGAACACACCGATCTGTGATTTTGTACGGCAGTATGCCGAAGACAATGCTTTGCGTCTGCACATGCCGGGACATAAGGGACAACCGATCCTCGGTATTGAGTCGCGGGATATCACCGAGATCGACGGTGCGGATGTTCTGTATACCGCCGACGGCATCATTCGTCAGAGCGAAGAAAATGCCGCAGCGCTGTTCGGTACGGCCAAAACCGTTTACTCGGCCGAAGGATCGTCCTTGGCGGTACGCGGTATGGTGTATCTGGCGTTGCTGTATGCCAAGACGGTCGGCAAGCGACCGGTGATCGCTGCCGCACGTAACGCGCACAAGACGTTTATGACCGCAGCAGCGTTGTTGGACGTTGAGATCGATTGGCTGTATCCGGATCGCCGCGATACACTGCTTACGTGTGCGATCAGCGCCGATGCGGTAGAAAACTATCTGCGTCATACCTCGGAAAAGCCGATTGCGGTGTATGTTACCAGTCCGGATTATCTGGGCAACGTGCAGGATATTCAAGGCATTGCCGCAGTGTGCCACCGCCACGGTGTGCTGCTGTTGGTGGATAATGCCCACGGCGCATATTTGCATTTTCTGCCCGAGTCTTGCCATCCCATAGCGCTGGGGGCTGACGCCTGCTGCGATTCGGCGCACAAGACTCTGCCGGTGCTGACCGGCGGTGCCTACCTGCATATTTCGTCTACTGCGCCATCACTGTTTTGCGAGCGAGCAGAGGACGCCCTTTCGCTGTTTGCTTCGACCAGTCCTTCGTATCTGATCCTGCAGTCATTGGATGCGGCCAATGCCTATTTGGCAAACGGCTACCGCGAACGGCTTGTGGCGTTTATCGCTGAAGCGGATGCCCTGAAAGCCGAACTGAAAAACGCCGGATTTATGCTGTGCGGTAACGAGCCGCTCAAGCTGACCGTTGCGGCCAAGGCGTATGGCTATACCGGCACGGCGTTGGCGGCTCTGCTTGCCGAAAAAGGGGTCATTTGCGAGTTTTCCGATCCGGACTTCCTGGTTATGATGCTGACGTCGGAAATCGGCGGAGAGGGGCTGCAACGCCTGAAAACAGCTTTGCTGTCGGTGCCGCGCCGCGAGCCGATCATCGCGCCGGCACCGCCCGCCCCGCATCCGGAACGCGTGCTGTCGCCGCGCGAGGCGTTGCTTGCACCGTCGGTGGAATGCGAGCTGTCGCAGTGTAGCGGCCGCGTGTTGGCTTCGGCGGCGGTGACGTGTCCGCCGGCGATCCCGGTAGTCGTCTGCGGCGAACGGATCGATGAGGAGGCACTGCGGTGCTTTGCGTATTACGGCCTTACCTCGTGCCGTGTTATTGAATGAAAAAAGCGATCGTCATTGAACGATCGCTTTTTGTATTAGGGGGGATCCGTCTCCTGTGCCGCTTTACACTTGGAGAAACTGTCTATCACCAGGCTTCGCAGATGCTCGGCACGATCCGCAGGCATCGGATGCGCCGCCTGATCCTCGGCAAAAAGATAGTACAAATTGTAATGCTCGCGCGTGCCGTGTGTCTGCGTCAATCGTGTCACTCCTTTCCACTCAGGTGAGGATCAATTATCACCGCCGAAATAGTTGTTGTATTGGTACTTGGCGGCGGTGCATTCGGGGACGGGCCAGTCACTGTTGCTCCAATCGTGCCGAAGCTCTGTCATACGTTCCGAGGTGAGGTTGAAGTAGTAATGGTAGGCAGCCCCGGGCTCACCGCCGATCGGATCGTCAAAGGTGACGTCACACTGATACCATTCGCCATCAAGCTGCACGGCGTTCCATTTGTGTCCGCCGCCTGCCGTGCCGACAATGCCGGTGCAGTTGATACCGACCGCCAGACACAGAGTTTGGAACGCCTCGGCGTAGGATTCGCAGACACCGTATTTGTTGACGAGAATACCGTATGCGGTCCAGTTGTCCTCGGCAAGACCGTCCCAACGAGCAGAAAGGTTGTAGCAGGAATCGATGAGGATGCGGTCATAGATCAGTTTTTCCTTGACAACGGCAGGAGCATTGGCGGGAATGGTGCTGACGATGCGCTGTACTTCCGCATCAAAGACGGCTTTCTTTGCGCGTACCTTGTCTCGCAGCTCGTCGGTGAACGGACCGTATCCGTAACCGCTGTATTCGCCTTTTTCATTTCCGACAGCGTAGTAAAACGTAAGAGAGTCATTGTTATCGCCGCTGCTGTGGATGCAGACACGGTTGGCTAGATAGAAATGCTGAGGGTTATCAAACAGATACAAGTAAAAGATCTTGTAGCCACCGTTGTCGGACAACTCCGTATGCAGATCCACTCTGTCCTCCAGAGCGTTGACCGCCTTATCGATCTTGCGATAGCATTCCTTCCAGTGGTCATCCAGCTTGGAATACAGATACCGTTCGGTGTAGGGCAGTGCCTGATGTACCTGTCCGGTAGTGTAGGTATAGGTCGTTGCTGTCGGCTTGGCTACGGTCGTCGGTTTGGTGGTCGTCGTTGTCGTAGAGGGCAGGGGCGTTTGGGTGATCCCTGCGGTCGTGGATGAGGTCGTCGGTCTGACAGTCGTGGTGGGCTTTGCGGTAGTTGTAGTCGTGGGCTTGGCCGTGGCCGTGGTGGAGGTCACCGTGGTAGCCGTCGAAGGCTTGGTTGCCTTCGAGGTCGTCTGTGTGCCGGTTGGCTTTGTGACGGGGATGATCGGATTGGTGGGTGTTTCCATATCGACGATCACCATACCGTCCTCGGTTTCCGTTTCGGTAAATTCAAAGCCTTCATCCTCCAGCGTTTCCACGAAATCCTCAAAATCCGTTACCTCGGTAAACGAAGGCAGTGTGGTCGTGGTCGTGGAGGGAACGGTCGTGCTGCTCGTTCCGACGGTAGCGGACGTGCCGGTTTCAGTCGTGCTGCTCGCCGTGGGGCTTTGAGTGGCGGCGTGGCTTTGTGAGTCCTTGGTGCAGGCAGCCAGCGAGAACGTTAGTGCAGTACATAACAGTATGGCAATGAGTTTTTTCATAAAAAGATCCCCTTTATTGTATTTCGGGACGGTGTTTCGTCCTTACATCAATAAAGGGGATTTGAATTGCCGCTTGGTTTTACGGTTTTTGCAAAAAAATCAAAATTTATTCAACCGTTACGTTGCCGTTGTTGGCTGTCTGCGCCAACTCATTCAAATAGGGGCAACTGCCGACCAGTTTAATGGGAGCTGTTGTACCGGCAAAGCAGTTGAAAATATCTTTGTAGCATTCAGGACAGGAGATGCACTCATAATAGTAGTCTTCGTTGGCGCAATCCGCACAGGTATCGTTGCAGAGAACAGGGGGATCGGTTAGGGTCGCGTTGATCTCAATGATGCAAAGCAGTGAAGTGCAATTTACAAAGGTGCAACGAAGTTCGGTAACACTTGCGGGAATGGTGGGTACGCTTTCCAAGGCGGTGCAACCATAAAATGCCCATCCCATTTGCGTGACGGAGTCCGGAATGGCGGGAATGGAGCGCAGAGCGGTGCAGTTTTCAAACGTGCCGACCAAGCACTTGAGGCTGGCAGAAAAGTTTGGGACGGTGGTCAGCGAGGTGCATCCCGAATAGGTGTAGAGCAGTGACAACACGCTGTCGGGCAGGACCGGTGCGGTGGTCAGCGAGGTGCATCCGCGGAAGGTGTTGCACATATCCAGAACACCGTCGGGGATGGCGGGGGATTCGGTCAGCAGGTGACAGCCGTCGAACAAACTGGTGATAAACATGACACCCTGCGGTATTTCCGGCGGTGCTGTCAGTTGCTTGCAGTCATCAAATAAATGATCGATGCTGAGCAGCGGTCTGCCGTTGATCTCACTGGTTAGGGATGGATAGGTGGACTTGGAGCGGTCGTTGACCATGGCGCCCCAGCCGTTGTAATACAATTCGATCCAGTCCGGTGTCGTCTCGGCTGTTTCTGCAAAGGCGTGGCGTTGATAGCGATAGGTATAGTCGGGGGTGGTGAAGGTATCTCCCGCTTCGGGCGGTACGGTCACGCTACCACCCGCACCAACAGCCGAGCCATCGGCAAACTGGTAGGTACAGCCGGCAGGAACGATAAATGTGGTCCACGTCGGTTCGGGTTCGGGATCGACACCGTCGTCGGGTTCGGGCTCGGGAATCGGATTATCATCAGAGATCGGCACGCCGTGAACCGTTACGTTTCCGTTGTTCGCGGTGAGTGCCAGCTCCTTCAGTTGCGATGACATACCGACGAGATTGATGGGGGAGACGGTATCACCGAAGCAGCCACCCATGTGGGCAAGAGCGGAGTCAATGCAGATGTCGCCGGTAAGAGCGGGACACGTGTTAAAGGTACCGCTCAGGTCTGTGACCGAGTCTGGGATGATAGGAGCGGTCTTAAGGTTTACGCACTGCATAAAAGCGTACGATAGATTGGTAACGCTGTTCGGAATGACCAGATCGGAAGCATCCGAGATGAATCGGTTGCCTTGGAAGGTGCCCATCATCGTGGTGACGGATGACGGGATGACTAAGCGGCTCAGGTCGGCGGGAATATACCGCGCGAAGGTCTGATGGAACGTGCCGTACAAATGACGGATCGGTTTGCCGTCGATGGACGTGGCGATCACGATCTTGGAGTTGCCGTAATTTCTGACGCCAAACGGATACCACGAGTTCAGCATATCGTCCAGCGTCAATCCGACGTCGTCGTAATCGATCTCTTGCACGGGATACACGGTGCTGCCGTCGGTGATGCATTCGTAATAGTAGTCAAACGCGTGGTACGATACGCGATCGCCCTGCGTGCAGACGTCGGGGAAGGGATCGCCAGCAGTCAGCACCGTCCCGTTGTACAGTGTGTAGGTGCAACCAACGGGGATGGTACCGTCCAGGATCAGCACGTCATCATCCTCGACAGGATAGGCCTGAACGGGAATCTTGGAAGGAACGGTGCTGACGGTATGTGATACGGTGGAGGTCGTCGGGCGGCCGGTGGTGTCTTTGGTCTGTTTATCATTTTTGCCGTTGCCGAGGAGACCGACGGTGGCCGCTGCACCACCGCCGATGGCGATTGCCGCCGCAGTGATACTCGCGATGACTTTGGTGACCAGCGGCATCGCGGCGATCTTAGCACCAATGCCGACGGCTGTTGCGGTGGTGGCCGAGGTAGCCGCTGTGGCAGTAGCTGTCGTAGCTGCGGTCGCTGTGACCGTGGCAGCAGTTGCCGTGGCGGTTGCGGCACTGACTGTGACCGAAGCACCGGTAGCGGCCGCCACACCATCGGCAAGAGCGGCGGCGGAGGTAAAGGGCATCGTTGCTTCGGCAGCGCCCTCGAACAGGAACTGGAACAAGGGGAAGAAGGGTAGAGCGTGCAGCTTGACGCTGTGCTTCTTTTCATATTCCTCAACCGAACCCTTGATCGCTTTACGGGCATAATTCAAGCGACTCTTGACGGTGTTTTCCGAAACGCCCTGGATCTCGGCGATCTGGCGCACAGACAGTTCGTCAAAATAATACAGCAACGCCGCGGCCCGCTGCTCCTCGGGCAACGCATCGATCATAGCGTGAATGGTCTTTTTGAAATCGTCCTGATCCAATGCCTCATCCGGGATGAATTCGGCGTTGTCCTCTTTGATATCGTCGAAGATGGTGTTGCCGTCCTCGTCCTCGTCTACCAGGATATCCTTTTTCTTTTTGAAATATCGCGTACATTGGTGGTACGCGATCTTCTTCATCCATGACACGAACGCGGCCGGCTCTTCCAGTTTTCCCAGCGTATTAATGATCTCGATGAACGTCTCCTGCGTGATGTCAAAGGCAAGCGACTCATCCTTAACGGTTTTCAGCGCAAAGTAATGAACCTTGTCGTAAAACTCATTAAAGAGGGTGTTCATAGCGTCGCCGTCACCGTTTTGTGCCGCAGTGACCAAAGAGACAAGCTGTTCTCGTTCCATGGTGTTTCCTCGTTTCGTCTATGGTACGCCAAAAAGGGTGCATGCGCACCCTTTTGGCGAAAAATTTGCAGTTGGTTGCGATCAGTTCATGCTGCCCTCGTCAACGGTTGCCAGAATGTAGCTGAGATCGGCGTCGGGAGTGACAACGTCGCTGGCGGCGAAGTGGAAGGTATGGGTCACATACGTCAGCGGCTGAATGGTGAGGTTTTGTCCGTTGGTGAACCGACCGGTGGCGATGACGACCTTATCGTTGGAGATGGTCAGTTTTTTGACGTTGACGTTATATGCAGTGCGGTCGGCGTAGCCGTTAACGATCCGGCACACAACGACCAGCTCGGAGTTGTCCCAATATACTTCCACCGGAACCGCCGTCAGCGTGTTTTCATACCAACGGTTGTCGAGATCATAGTTGATAAAATGGGTGCAGATCTCCTGCTTTTTCGTGGTCGTGGTGGTAGACTTCTTGGTGGTGGTCGTTGCCTTGGTAGTTGTGGTGGTAGCCTTCTTGGTGGTCGCGGTCGTTTTTTTCGTGGTGGTTGTTTTCTTGGTTGTGGTTACGGTTGCCAGAGGCGTGTTGGTCGTTTTATTTGTGAGTCCGGCAACGGTGGTCGTGGTCGATGACTGCGACAGCTGCGTACCCTCGGTCGATTCGGTGGTAACGGTAGACTCGGTTTCCGAAGGCGCACTGTCGGTGACCGTCATTGCAGGCTCGGTCGTCGTGGTAACGGTGGTGTTGTCTGTTACGATATCCTGCGAAGACACAGTGGTGGGATCTTCATTCTTTTCCTCGTCACGGTCGAAATCCGGCTGCTTGCTGCAAGCGGCGAGCATAAAGCTGAATACCAGGGTAAGCGTGATGGCGATCAGTTTTTTCATAAGTTTTGTCTCCTTGAAATTTTTTCACAGGGAATCCCCTGACATTTTTAAGGGGGAGACATAAAAGCGTTTGGTTTTATCCAAAAACAAAAAATTCCAATTTATTTTAACTATACCACGCTTGCCGAGAAATGTCTATAAATAAATGATGTTTTACAAATGAAAAGGTGTATCGCTGACGCGATATGATATACGGCAAGCCGTATGATATATTTGCGTCGCAAATATGATACAATATCCGTTACTTTATTTGCCTATGGCATATATCATCACTCGAAGAGCGATATCATATCGAAGATATATCGCCCGTTCCGAAAGGAACGGATATCATTGTAAAAGCACTCTTTTGTCTATCAAGACAAAAGAGGGCTTTTACATGGCGGAGAGTTAGGGATTCGAACCCTAGGTACTTTCGTACACAGCATTTCGAGTGCTGCACCTTCGACCACTCGGACAACTCTCCACAGCACACCTATTATAGTAGATGCGACGCGGTTTGTCAACCGCATTTTTTAGTATTTTGTCAGATGTCCTTGCGTACGCAGAGCGGGGAAGCCCCACTGGCGTAAAGCCTCATATACACCCACGGCGACCGTGTTGGACAAATTTAGCGAGCGTGCGGCATCATCGTCCAGCATCGGCAGACGCACACAACTTTCCGGATGCTCGTGAAGCAGCTCCTCCGGCAGCCCCTTGGTCTCCTTGCCGAACACCAGATAGGCACCGTCGGGGTAGGTAACATCGGAGTAGATGTGAGTACCCTTGGTGGTGAAATAGAAAAAAGGACCGTGATTTTTCTCGAAAAACTCCGCGAGATTCTCGTAATAGGTAATGTCCAGCAGATGCCAGTAGTCCAAGCCAGCGCGCTTGAGCTTGCGGTCGTCGATGGTAAAGCCCATCGGCTTGACAATGTGCAGTCGGCTGCCGGTGGCGGCGCAGGTGCGGCTGATATTGCCGGTATTCTGCGGGATCTCCGGTTCCACCAAAACAATGTTGAGCTGAGCCATAGTAAAGCCCCCTTTTACATACCCTAGTGTAGCACAAGGCGGCGCGAAAAGCAAATGGAGTTTTATTGCAGGTTGAAAATTGCGCTTTTTTGTGCATAAAGGCAAATTCTTCGCGAGAAAATTGACGAAAACAGGAAATTGTTGGTCAGGATGAATAAGTATTGCAATTTTTTTGAAAGTAGTGTATACTGTTAGCATAATCTTTATATAACACGACAAAGGGGATAGGACCATGGCAGCTGCCACCAAAAAGGTCAAAGCATCCGCAACGGAGAAGGATACGCTCCGCGAGGAACTGTGTACCAAATTGATGACTGCGTTTTCCGTGACACCGGAGCAGGCGACCAACGAGCATTTTTACGAAGCGTTGGCGCTGGTGCTGCGTGATCGGATGCGTGCGTCCCGCATTCAATACATTTCCAAGACTCATAAGCAGCAGTCCAAGCAGGTGTATTACCTCTGCATGGAATTTTTGATGGGTCGTTCGCTGAAAAACACGTTGTTTAACCTGAATCTTACCGAACCGGCTAAGTCGGTGCTGTCCGACTACAAGGTGAAGCTGGATTCGCTGTATGAGCTGGAGCCGGATGCCGGTCTTGGCAACGGTGGCTTAGGTCGCTTGGCGGCCTGCTTCCTGGATGGCTTGGCAACCGCTTCCATCCCGGCGATCGGTTATTCGCTGCTGTATGAATGCGGTATCTTCCGCCAGAAGCTGGTGGACGGTTGGCAGACCGAGCTGCCGGACTTCTGGCTACCCGGCGGTCAGTGCTGGCTGCTGCCGCGTCCGGAGTTGGCAAAGGAAGTGCTGTTTGACGGCGAGATCCACGAACGCTGGGACGGCAACTACCATCACGTTGAGCATGCCAACGCCACCCGCGTGATCGCGCAGCCGTTCGACCTGATGGTTGCCGGTAAGGATGGCAAGGGTATCTCCACGTTGCGTTTGTGGAAGGCAACGGCTCCCAGTATGGATATGTCGCTGTTCAATCAGGGCGATTATATGCGCGCGGTGGAGCAGAAGGCAATGGCGGAGATCATCACGCAGGTCTTGTATCCGGCGGATAATCACCGCGAGGGTAAGTCTCTGCGTTTGTCGCAGCAGTATTTCTTGGCTTCGGCTTCGGTGCAGGATATCGTGCGCCGTCATCTGGAGCAGTTCGGTACGCTGGATAACCTGCCTGAAATGGCGGCCATCCACATCAATGACACACACCCGACGCTGGCCATTCCTGAACTGATGCGCATTATGCTCGATGAGTGCGGCTATACGTGGGAAAAGGCTTGGGATATCGTTACGCGCACTGTCGCGTACACCAACCATACCGTGATGGCGGAAGCGCTGGAGTGCTGGCCGGAGGATCTGTTCCGTCAGCGTCTGCCGCGTATTCACCAGATCGTGTGTGAGATCAACAACCGCTTTGGTGCGGCGATGATGGAGGCGACCGGCGGCGACGTGGAAAAGGTCAGCCGTATGGCGATCATCAGCTACGGCGTGGTGCGCATGGCGAACCTCTGTGTGGCGGCGTCTCACGCGGTCAACGGCGTGGCGCAGATCCACAGTGAGATCCTGAAGGAGACCGTGTTCCGTGACGCGTACAGCGTGATGCCGGAGAAGTTCGGCAACGTGACCAACGGTATCGCACACCGTCGTTGGCTGTGTCAGGCCAACCCGGAGCTGACAAAGTTTATCACCGAGCACATTGGCGACGGCTTCGTACTGGATGCCGCGGAACTTGAAAAGCTGAAGCCCTTGGCGGACGATGCTGCTGCGCGTGAAGAGTTTATGGCGATCAAGCATCGCAACAAGGAGCGTCTGGCCAAGTATATCAAGCAGAATAACGGTATCACCGTTGATCCCGATTCGCTGTTTGACGTGCAGGTCAAGCGCTTGCACGAGTACAAGCGTCATCACCTCAACGCCTTGAACATTCTGGATACCTATCTGGCACTTAAAGAGGATCCGACATTGGATATCACGCCGCGCACCTACATTTTCGGTGCTAAGTCCGCACCCGGCTATTTCCTTGCGAAGGAGATCATCCGCTTCATTTGCAAGCTGTCCGAGGAGATCGAAAAGGATCCCGTCATCCGCGAAAAACTGCGAGTGGTGTATCTGGAAGATTATCGCGTGACGTTGGCAGAACTGCTGATGCCGGCAGCGGATATCAGCGAGCAGATCTCGCTTGCCGGTACCGAGGCGAGCGGCACGGGTAATATGAAGCTGATGATGAACGGCGCGATCACGTTGGGTACGCTGGACGGCGCGAACGTGGAGATCTGTCAGCAGGTCGGTGCGGAGAATATGTTCCTGTTCGGTATGAACGAGCAGGAGGTCACTGCCCGCAAGCAGATGGGCTACCGTCCGCAGGACTTCTATCAGGCCGACCCGCGCATCCGTCGTGCGATCGATGCGATGTATAAGGGCTTCGGCGGCCGCACCTATGCGGAGATCGCAGGCTCGCTGTCGGGGCGTGATCCGTATATGGTTCTGGCCGACTTCGCCTCATATCAACAGGCACAGCGCCGTTCCGGCGAGGTCTACCGTGACCGTGACGAGTGGGCGCGTATGGCACTGCTGAACACCGCATGCAGCGGTAAGTTTGCGTCCGACCGTTCCATCCGTGATTATGCAGAGACCATTTGGAATGCACGTCCGCTGAAATAAAAATGGCAGAAGAACAGCCGAACGGGAAACCGTTCGGCTGTTTGTTTTTGTAAGCGGCACTCGGGGCGGCATTTGGTCCGACGACCGAGTAAACCCTCCATAAGTAGCAGTTAACTGGAAAACACACGGCTTTCACGCTTTTGTCAAGAGTCTTTGAGAGGGTTTGATCGATGAAAAATAAATGTGCAAAAACAGAAGACCATCAGATTGGCCAATGTGCCCAGGGCAGAGCCGTCGATGCCGTACGGCTTTTGCAGGACGATGTTCCAAACAAGGCAGACGGACAACCCTGCCGTCAGTGAAAGAAAAAAGGTCTTTCGATCCGAACGAATGCCGAGCAGCGCGGCGCTGAGCGGGACGAGAATGGCCGGACTCCAGAAAGAGTAGGCGATAAGCAGGATGGAAAACACGTTGGGAACGGCAAAGGCCAGCACCATCGCAGCAAGGCCGGTGGCCAGATTGACAAGGCGCAGGCAGCGCAGCTGATCGCGATCACTCATATTGGGATGCTTCGGCAGCACGGTATCACAGACCAGACTGACGGTGGCACCGTTGAGAAAGCCGTCGGCGGCTGACAGGATGATGGAGGCCATCGCCGCCATCAGAATGCCGCGCAGTCCGACCGGTAAAATGCGCAGGATCAGATCCGGCATGATCGAGGCAGCTTCTTGGGTGATCCCCAAGGCGCGTGCGGTCAGCCCGATGCCGGCCGTTACCAAAAAGAAAGGCATGGAAAACAGACCGCTGAGTATTGTACCACGTGCGGTTTCCCGCGGCGTTTTGCCGATGAGCAGGCGCTGCATATACGGTGGTGCCAATGCTTCGCCGCACATCATGGAGAAAAACAGTGAAAGGAATACCGGAAGAGACGAGTCGTTCAAAGGGTTGAGCAGGTCGCTCGGGATATTGCTCCACACTGTACCGATGCCACCGCCTGCGGCAACAGCGATCATCAGCAGAAGCGGCATTCCGAGTGCGAGCAGAAAGAATTGCAGCATATCGGCGATCAACACCGAGGACATGCCGCCGAAGGTGGTGTACAGAAGCACCACGGAACAGCCGATCACGGTACCTAACCGCGGTGATACACCGATCAGCGAATGAAATACCAGACCGATCGACTCCATCTGCGCGCCCACGACACCGGCACAGCACAGGAAAGAGAAGATGCCGGTGAGCAGCCGTGCTTTGTCTCCGTAGGCGTTGCCGATGATCCCACCCACGGTTTTGGCTTTCGGAAACCGTGCGACTCCCGGCACCAGAAACCGACCGATGAGCAGCATTCCGATACTGAAGCCAAAGAGTGTCAGTGCTGTTCCGACGCCGGACTCGTAGGCAGCCGCGGCGTTACCGGAGGAATAACCCCCGCCGACAAAGGAAGCGGACAATGTGGCAAACAGCACTAAGCTACCGCAACGTTTACCGGAGGCGGTAAAATCGGCGGCGTTTTTTACGTGATTTCCGCCGCGCAGTCCAACGACGATCAGCACCGCCAAATATCCGAAAACGATCCACCGATCCAACATATCCATCCCTCCGTAGGATACTGTATGCAGGTCCGGTGGGCAAGCAGAACAAAAGCGCAGGCTGGGTGAGCCTGCGCTTTTCGTTGCTTATTTTTGCAAGAGTGTGTGGATCTTCAGGATCGCGATCTGGGTCTTGGCATCCGTGATCTCACCGCTGAGCACCATATCCACGGCGCGCTGCAGCGGGATGCGTTCCAGCTCCACAAATTCATCCTCATCCGGCTGCGCTTCGCCAAAGGATAGCCCCTGCGCCAGATACAGATAGATCACCTCGTCGCAATACCCGGGGGAGGGATACACACAGCCGAGCGAGCGATATTCCGCGGCGGTCGCTCCCGTCTCCTCCAACAGCTCGCGCTTGCCGCATTCCAGTGGTCCCTCGCCGTTTCGGTCACGCTTGCCGGCGGGAAGCTCGAGCAGCACCTCGCCGTATGGATAACGAAATTGCCGTACGAACAGCAGCTCGTCGTCGTCGGTCAGCGGAGCCACGCAGACCCCGCCGGGATGCTCCACTACCTCGCGGCCGGCAACGGCACCGTTGGGGAGAAGGGCCGTGTCGGTGCGTAGATTGATGATGCGGCCGTTAAAGCGGTATGCGCGGGTGAGTGTTTTTTCCTCCAGGTTCATAACGATGGCTCCTTTTTCATAAAGTGATATGTAAGGGGGAAGCGATATGGGACAGTTGACGGCAGTACAGCCGATGGATCACGGCACGGTGAGCGGCCTTATTAAGGCGCTGACAGCGCGGTATTCGTTTTTATACACGGCGCCGATCGGACGCAGCGTATTGGGACGTCATATCCACGGTCTGATGCTTGGCTCCGGCAGAGAGCGTGTATTGCTTGCAGCGGCGTTTCACGGTCAGGAGTGGATAACGTCGTTTCTCTGCTTGCGCCTGTGCGAGGAGTTGTGCGCGGCACTGTTCGCCGATCAGTTTTTGGTAGATTGGAACGTGCGTCGCGCTATGTCCGGACGCAGTATCGTGTTTGTGCCGATGGTCAACCCCGACGGTGTGGAGATCGCGCTGCACGGTTCGCAGACGGCGGGTGACAGAGAAGAGGCTGTACGCGCCGCCGGTGGCGATACGTACGGCGTGTGGCAAGCGAATGCCAACGGCGTGGATCTCAATCATAATTTTAACGCAGGTTGGCAAGAATTGCAACAGTCGGAGAAAGAAAAAGGAATTTTCGGGTTTTGCGCACGTCAGTGGGGTGGGCCTTGTCCCGAAAGCGAGCCGGAAACGCAGGCGTTGGTGTCGCTGTGCCATCGGGCTGATTTCCGCCACGTGGTGGCGTTGCACAGCCAAGGGGAGGAGATCTACTGGCAATACGGAGACCGAACGCCGTCCGAGTCGGAGTTGATGGCGCGGGTCATGGCATCGGCGTCGGGCTATACGTTATCGTCGCCGACTGGGCTTGCTTCGCACGGCGGATTTAAGGATTGGTTTATTGATATGTATGCCCGACCGGGCTTTACGTTTGAGATGGGGAAAGGTGTCAATCCATTGCCGCTTTGCGATTTTGAAAAAATTTACGAAACAGTACGGGAAATGTTGTTGGTATCGCTTTTCCTGTAAGAATTTACTCTTGTATTAGGGCAAAAGATGATGTATAATGATAGACGACAATCAAACCTACGCGATGGCAATGAGATGAGGGAGATCGATGAGACCGGCATGGTTGCGGCGCGGAGATGTTGTGGTGATCGGTGTTGTCCTTGCGGCAGCGCTGTTGTCCGGCATAGTTATATGGTTTAATCGTGCGCCGGCCGCCCGGGTATCTGTTCAGTATCCGGATGGTTCCTCGGCGCTTTTTTCCATTACGGAAAACCAAAGTATCACGATCACCGGGAACGAGGATATTACACTCATCGTCGAGATCGCCGACGGCCGCGTTCGCGTCAAGCACAGCGATTGTCCTGATCAGGTCTGCGTTCACAGCGGCTGGTTGTCCCAAAGCGGACAAGCCGCAGCGTGTGTACCGGCGGGCGTTTGCGTGCAGGTCGTGGGCGGCGGAAGCCAAGTGGATGGGGTGACAGCATGATGCAAAAACGTGTCTATCGCCTGACAACGACCGCGGTTCTTGCGGCGTTGGCCATGGCGCTGTCATTTCTGGAAGGGCTGCTTCCGCCGCTGCCGGTACCCGGTGCGCGGTTGGGGCTTGCCAACCTGGCTGTCATGTATGCGCTGGTCGGTCTTTCGTTTCCCTGCGCTGCGGGCATCACGGCGGTCAAAGCAGTCTTTGCTTTATTGCGTGGCCCGATCACATATCTCATGAGTACCGTCGGCGGTGTGTTCGCGCTTCTTGCCATGGCGGTCGTCCATCGCATGTGCCGCAAGCATCTCAGCTTTATCGGGGTAGGTGTGCTGGGAGCGGCGGCGCACAATGTCGGGCAGCTGCTAGTATCTTTGTTACTGCTTGGCTCGGCCATGTGGTATTACGCACCGCTTTTGCTCCTCATGGCCGTTCCCACCGGCGTGGTTACCGGTTTGGTCCTCAACGTCACCTACCCGCATCTTCGACATTTTTCTCAATAATCTGATTCCCTGAAAGGTGTGATCACATGTCCCGATTCACGCAAATGTGGCGGCCGCACGGCGGCGTACATCCCGCGCAGCATAAGGATGCGGCGGAATGCGAAAGTGTCACTATGCCGCTTCCCGAAAAAATCGTTCTGTCGATGTCGCAGCACATCGGCGCACCGTGTACTCCCACCGTTAAGGTAGGGGACACCGTTGACGTGGGCCAGATCGTGGGTGACAGCGACGCGTACGTGTCCGCTCCTATCCACAGCAGCGTTTCCGGTACGGTTACCGGAACCAAGGAGATCCTTCTCCCGGGTGGTCGCAAATCCAACGCGCTCATCATTACCTCCGACGGTGAGCGTCGCCCGCACAGCAGCATGAAGCCTCACGAGCCAAAGACCTTTGAGGAGTTCATCGAAGCGGTGCGCGATTCCGGCATGGTAGGCCTCGGCGGCGCCGGCTTCCCGACGCACGTGAAGCTCAACCCCAAAAACCGCGACCAGATCGATACCATCATCGTCAATGCCGCGGAGTGTGAGCCGTACATTGCCACTGACTACCGCGAGTGTATGGAAAATTCGTGGGATATCATCTCCGGTCTGCGTACCATTATGGGCTTCTTGGGTGCTTCCCGCGCCGTGATCGGCATCGAAAGCAACAAGCCGGCGGCGATCGCCGTTCTGTCGCACATGGCGGCCACCATCAACGACCCGACCCGTTCCATCACGGTCAAGGCGTTGCGTACCCGATATCCGCAGGGCGCGGAAAAGGTGTTGATCGCGGAATGCACCGGCCGTATCGTTCCGACCGGCGGTCTGCCGGCGGATGTCGGCTGCATCGTGGTCAACGTGACCTCGGTCGCTAAATTGCGTCGGTATCTGAAGGCCGGTACACCGCTGATCCGTAAGCGTGTGACAGTGGCCGGCTCGGCGATGGAGCGTCCGATGAACCTGCGTGTGTGGATCGGCACACCGATCCAGGATATCCTCAACTACGTCGGCGTGAAAAAGCCGATCCGCAAGCTGATCTGCGGCGGCCCGATGATGGGTCAAGCGCTGATGGACGCGGAGTTGCCGCTCATCAAGCAGAACAATGCGATCATCGCTCTGGCGGAGGAGGACGTGCTGACGACTCCCGCCAGTACCTGCATCCGCTGCGGTCGTTGCGTGGACGCTTGCCCGATGACGCTGCTGCCCACATCGATCACCAAGGCCTATATGGCCAAGGATCTGGATGCTTTGCGCCGCTTGCGCACGATGTCGTGTATGGAATGCGGCTGTTGCACCTTCTCCTGCCCGGCGCATCGTCCGATACAGCAGACGATCCGCATGGCTAAGGATATACTTCGCGCCGACGACCAGCGCAGAAAGGACGGATAAACATGGAACAGACGTTGTTGGTTTCCGCGTCGCCGCACGTACACTGCGGTATGAATACGCGCGACGTGATGCGCGACGTTATTATTGCGCTCATTCCGGCACTGCTGGCGTCGGTCTATCTGTTCGGCTTCCGCGCCTTTGCTGTCGAGATCGTGTGCGTTGCCGCTGCTTTGGCATCGGAGTATCTTGCGCGCCGCGTGATGAAGCGTCCCCAGACGGTGGGCGATCTGTCCGCTGTGGTGACCGGCCTTTTGCTGGCATTCAACTTGCCCTCCACCATTCCGCTGTGGCAGGCAGCCTTCGGCAGTGTGGTCGCTATCGTGGTTGCCAAGCAGATGTTCGGCGGTTTGGGTCAGAACTTTGTTAATCCCGCGCTTGTCGGCCGTATCGTGCTGATGGGCAGCTTTCCCGAAACGATGAACAACTGGACCGTTCCGCTGCCGTTGCAGGGTCAGGTGGACGCGGCTTCCTATGCTACACCTCTCGCGGAGATGGCGAGCAATCCGGAAGCGGAGCATTCGCTGCTGGACCTGTTCTTCGGTCTGCGCGGTGGCTCACTCGGTGAGACCTGTGTTGTGGCACTGCTGCTTGGTGGTCTGTATCTGGTGATCCGTCGGGTCATCAGCCCGATGATCCCGGTCATCTACGTCGGCACGGTGTTTGTGCTGACGTGGTTGCTCGGTGCCGATGCACCGACGCACATCCTGTCCGGCGGTCTGATGCTCGGTGCTGTCTTTATGGCTACCGATTATGCGACCTGCCCGATCAACCGCACCGGTAAATTGGTATATGCGATCGGCTGCGGTCTGCTCACGGTGTTGATCCGTTTGTACGGTTCGCTGCCGGACGGCGTATCCTTTGCGATCGTCATTATGAATATTCTCACGCCGCTGATCGAGCGTGTGACGCGTCCGCGTCCCTTCGGTGAGAAGAGAAAGGCGGTGTCCAAATGAAATCGTTTCGTGACATTTTGATCTCCGCCTTGGCGCTGATGATCATCGGTGCTTTGGTTACCGCCGCATTGGCCGGCACCAACGCGTTGACCAAGGATACCATTACCAAGCGCACGGAGGAAGTCGAGACCGCTGCCCGCAAGGAAGTTATTGTAGCGGAATCCTTCCAAAAGGCCGAACTTAAGGTCGATGGTGATACTGTTACGTATTACGTGGCGCTGCAGGGCGATGAGACGGTCGGCTATGTGTTTACCAACACCGCAGTCGGTAAAAGCTCCGGCTTGGTGGTTATGACGGGTATTTCGGTCGAGGGTAAGGTCACCGGCGTTAAGATCACCGATGACAACGAGACTGCCGGTTACGTGGATAAAGTCGAAAAACGCGGTTTCTTGCAGAAACTGGTCGGTTGGAATGCTGCTACCGAGATCAAGCTCGGCAAAGGCGAGGGAGAGATTGAGGCGGTCTCGCAGGCCACCAAGACCTCCGACGGTGTCCGCAAGGCGGTCAACGAGGCCATGTCTTGGTACAAATTGGTGAAGGGGGGCGGCGCAGATGAATAATCGATATTGGACCACATTTTCCAAGGGTCTGCTGCGCGAGAACCCGGTATTTCGTTTGGTGTTGGGCACTTGCCCGACGCTGGCGGTCACCACTGCAGCCATGAACGGCCTCGGTATGGGTGCGGCGGCCACGTTCGTGCTGGTCTTCTCCAACGTCGTGATCTCGCTGCTCCGCAAATTGATCCCCGGCAAGGTGCGCTTGCCTTCGTATATCGTTATTATTGCCGGTTTCACCACCATTGTGCAGATGCTGGTGCAGGCGTATCTTCCGGCGATCGATAAAGCACTGGGTATTTACCTGCCGTTGATCGTCGTTAACTGCATCATCCTGGGCCGTGCCGAGGCGTTTGCCGGTAAAAACAGCGTGGGGTTGTCCGCGCTTGACGGTCTGGGCATGGGTGCGGGCTTTACGGCATCGCTGATCGTAATGGGCGGCATCCGTGAGTTTCTCGGTAACGGCACGATCTTTGGTTGGCCGGAAGGCGGCCTCCTGCCCCCGATCACCATCTTTGTTTTACCCGCCGGCGGTTTCTTTGTGTTTGGTATTATGATCTGGTTGGCTAACCGTTTGTCGCTCAAGCTGGAGAAAAATGAGACGCGGCGTGAGCTGGCGGCTTCGGCAGCTTCGGCTGCTTGTGCGGCGTGTCCGATGGCCGGTGCCTGTCATGGAGAGGGGGCGGCGGAAAATGAATAATCTGCTCGCTATTGTGATCGGTGGTCTGCTGGTCAACAACTTCGTCCTGTCGCAGTTCTTAGGCATTTGCCCGTTTCTCGGCGTGTCTAAAAAACTCAATTCCGCTGTGGGTATGTCGGTGGCGGTCATCTTCGTTATGGTGATGGCGACTGCCGCTACCTGGCCGATCTACTATTATCTGCTGGTGCCTAACGATCTGGCCTATCTGCAGACCATTGTGTTTATCCTCATCATCGCCGCGTTGGTGCAGCTGGTGGAGATCGTGCTTCGCCGCTTCGTGCCGCCACTGTATCAGGCGCTGGGTATCTATTTGCCGCTTATCACCACCAACTGTGCGGTGCTGGGCGTGACGATCCTCAACATCGACAGTGGCTATACGTTCGTGGAATCGGTCGTCAACGCTGCCGGCGCGGGCTTGGGCTTCCTGCTGGCGATGGTGATGTTTGCCGGTGTACGTGAACGTCTGGAAAGTGCCGAGGTTCCGGAAACACTCAAGGGCCTGCCGATCACACTGGTGGCGGCGTCTATCGTTTCTGTGTCGTTCCTGGGCTTCCAGGGCTTGTTTGGACTATAAGCAAGGGAGGTAAGTACCAATGAATCCAATTTTATTGGCAGTGCTGCTGGTCGGCGGTCTGGGCTTGATTGCCGGATTGATTCTGTCAGTCGCCTCCGTGCTGATGGCAGTGCCGAAGGATGAAAAGGCAGAAGCGCTTCGCGACCTGCTTCCCGGTGTCAACTGCGGTGCTTGCGGATATTCCGGTTGCGACGGCTACGCCGATGCAATGGCCAACAAAGGGGAGAAGGTCGGTCTTTGCTCTCCCGGCGGTGTGGCGGTCGCGGAAGCGACAGCCCGTATGCTCGGTGTTGAGGGCGGCTCGGTTGCGCATAAGACCGCCATGGTGCGTTGCGGCGGCTGTGAAGAATTCACGGCTCGCAAGCTTCATTATCACGGTATTCCGTCCTGCCGTGCGGCGGCACAGTTCTACGGCGGCAACTGGCTGTGCAATTCCGGTTGTCTTGGCTACGGTGATTGCGTGTCGGTGTGTGAGTACGAGGCAGTTACCGTGAAGGACGGCCTGGCGCGTGTGGATCCCACTGTGTGTCGCGGCTGTACCAAGTGTGTGACGGCTTGCCCGAAGGGCTTGATCGCCATGTACGACAGCCACGTGCTCGGCGTTGTGCGATGCTCCAGCCACGACAAAGGCGCGGCAACGCGTGCGGCCTGTAAGGTAGGCTGTATCGGTTGCGGCAAGTGCGTGAAGGTGTGCGAATACGGTGCGGTTTCTGTTACGGATAACCTGGCGTCGATCGATCCGGATAAGTGTGTCGGTTGTGGCAAGTGTGCAGAAAACTGCCCGGTCCATTGCATTACCATCACGATGCCGGTCGGTACCGCAATGGCCTGTAAATAATTTCTTTGAAAGAAATTGGTATTTTCTAAAAAACAGGCTTGACAAACCTTGTGGTCATACTATATAATAATCAGCGTCCCCTGTGGGGGACGTACACGGCTGTATAGCTCAGTTGGCTAGAGCATGCGGTTCATACCCGCAGTGTCATTGGTTCGAATCCAATTACAGCCACCATCCGGCCCGATGGTCAAGCGGTTAAGACACCGCCCTTTCACGGCGGTAACACGGGTTCGATTCCCGTTCGGGTCACCAATGCCTTTTGGCTGCTGCAGGAGCGGTGGCTGAATATGGGCGTATAGCTCAGCTGGTTAGAGCGCCTGCTTCACACGCAGGAGGTCAGCGGTTCGAGTCCGTTTACGCCCACCAAAACAAAACGCCGTAAGGCGTTTTTTGTTTTGTAAGGGGCATCGGACGAGAACCGCAGGTTCGATAACTGAGACCCCAAGAGCGCGAGCAAAATTGATATCGACTACATTAAAAAATGCCCTCCGAACCGTCGTTCGGAGGGCATTTTGTTGCTATCATATTAAGTGCAGTGCTGTGGCGATCTCGCTGACCTTTTCCGGATAATAGGTGTCAACGGTGCGCACGCAGAGGAGAAAGGCCATCACTACCGTGACAGCAGCCAGTGCCACCGTTCCGGCGCTCACATACGTGCGTTGCCGTTCGGTGCAGAGGTTGTGCTGCAGGCCGATCACCATAAAGCACGCGATCCCCATCAGGAAATAGATATCCATGCGGTATCGCTCTAGCAGATACGGCGTCCACATAATATCGATGGCGGTGATGATCAGAACCGTTAAAAATAATGTTATCATCAGCGGCAGAAGTCCCGAACGTCTCAGATCCTTGAGTACCGAGAACCGGAATATACCGAAGCACAGCAGCAGGATCGGAAAGTTGAAGAACACGCCTTTTGTCTGCAGATAGGGGAAGGTCGCCTGCAGCGTGCTGCGTTCAAAAAGATTTTCCGCCGTGCCGTTGACGATGCGCAGGAGCATATCTCCGTCCAATGTGATGCGATATTGCGTTTGGTCGGCGACCGTCAGTTGATAAGCCTGCCCGAATTCAAAGGGATCGTCAAATCGCGCGTAATTGTACAGCATCAAAGCGATTGCCACCAATAGGTACGGAAGAGCAGCAAGTGCGAGCTTGCCAAGAAGCTTCAACGTGAATTTACGTTGCTTTAAAAAGATGATCAGTATCGGGATCACCAGGAGATTGGCAAGCGCGATGGAGGGCCGGCAGCCAAATGTCAGCGCACCGAGCAGCGCGCCGATGCCGGCGAGTAGGATCTGTCGGTTTTCGCGTTTTTCATCCCACACAGCCCGAATGAAGAAATACAGGCTCCATACCTCTAACGCGATCGCGCTGGTGATAGCGGTGCAGTAAAGAGCCGGCTCGGCAATGCTGTACCAAATGCTCATCACGGAGAACGCCACCGACAACGCCAGATAGACGCTGTAAGGGAGCTTTTTGAAAAACAGCCTTGACAGCAAGCGGAACAGTACAAAGATACCGATGATGGTGAGTGTAGCAAAGATCTGCGTAGCGTGATACGTCGTCAGCGCCGTACCGGTCAGGATGCGATAGGGGAGAAACACCAGAAAGACCGGTACGACCCCGAAATACATATAGTAGTGACCTTCATAGTAGGCGTGATCCCAGTGATAACTGACACCCGCTTCGCGCCGCTCGTCGGGATCATACGGGTTTTCCAGTTGTGCCAGAGCGTCCTCGTCGCCGTAAACGATATCGATCCGACCGTCCAGTATAGACTCCGCCATCAGTTCATACTGGTTGCGGTGTCCGGGGACTTCGCCGTTCCAAAGGGGCAACTTACTCATCGGCAACACACAGGTCAGCACCGTGGCGGCAGCCACGATGATACCGCAAAGCACCTTGCCCAGTGAGTTTTTTTCGACCGTAGCGGTATGCAGAGCTGAGCTCGGGCGGAACACAAACAGCACGAACATAAACGCGGTGAGATACAGCCAGACGTGTCCCTTGTCGGTGGCAAGAGTGGTTATGGATAAGGCGGCGATCGCAATCAGGAGAGCGGGATAGATCCAACGGGCATACCGATGTGCGCCAAGCCAATTTCGGAGACGATTATTCATGGTCATCCCCCTGCTCTTTCGTGATCTTGCGGTAGCGCCAGTTGACCTTGATCCGTTCCAGCTCAAAATCCTGCTTGTTCTTTTGTGCCGCGTTTTGCAGCTGAAGTCCGGCAAAGAACGACAGCAGCGCCGCGATCACCGTGAACCCGCACACGATCAATGTGGGGAAGTCGGGAACCAAGCCGGTACGTATGTAGGTAATTAAAACGGGAATGAAGAAAATGATCGACAGCAGCAGCAGTGCCGCGCTGATAAGGCCGAAAAAGGAGTACGGACGGTAGTTTTTATGCAGCGTCACGATGGTGCGCAGCACCTTTAAGCCGTCCCGCACCGTATTCAGCTTGGAAACACTGCCGGCGGGACGATCCCGATAGGGAATGACCACCTGATCGATCTTCATATTCTTGTCCAACGCGTGGATCGTCATTTCTGTCTCGATCTCAAATCCGGCAGACAGCACGGCGAAGGTCTTGACAAATTCAAAGCTGAACGCACGGCAGCCGGTCATAATATCCCGAACGTCGGAATGGAACAACTTGTTGATGGCGAAACGAACCAGCGTGTTGCCGACGTTGTGGAAACGACGTTTGTTTTCGGTATGATAGGTGGAGGAGAGCCGATCGCCCACGACCATATCTGCTTGCCGATGCAGTACCAGATCCACCATTTCCCGCGCACGGTCTGCGGGGTAGGTGTCGTCTCCATCCACCATTACGTACGCTTCCGCATCGATCTCGCGGAACATACGGCGGATCACGTTGCCTTTGCCTTGCTGATATTCATAGCGTACCACAGCGCCGACGGCACGTGCGATCTCGTCGGTGCCGTCGGTGGAATTGTTGTCGTAAACGTAGACCGTGGCTTCCGGCAAGGCTTGCTTCCAATCGGCAACCACCTTGGCGATGGTCAGACTTTCGTTATAGCAAGGGATCAAAACGGCAATTTTATCCATAGTGCTTCTCCGTTCTGTACAGTTTGGCAATGTGTGCTTATCATATTATTTTTACTATACCATAGAGTTTCATTTTTTTCAATGTCTGCTTGCGGTAAGGTGATTTAGATACCCTCTTGCCAAATTCTTCAAAACGCAGTATACTGTAATCAATGTTTAAGAAAGGGGAGAGAACGATGGAAAAACGGCGCTTGCGCTTGAGTTATCCGCATCTGGTGGCGCTTGGCTTTGCGCTGACCATTTTTCTTGGTGCCGTGCTTCTCTCCTTGCCAATTGCGTCCAACAGCGGTACGGCCACGCCGTTTCTTTCCTGCCTGTTCACAGCGACCTCGGCCACCTGCGTGACCGGCTTGATCGTGGCGGACACGTTTCTTCACTGGTCGGTGTTTGGTCGCGTGGTCATTATCACGCTGATCCAGATCGGTGGCCTCGGCTTTATGACGTTGATGACCGGCTTTTCCATGGCACTGCATCGGCAGATCTCGTTGCGTGAGCGCACGCTGCTAAAGGAAACCTTTAACACCCCTGATATCGGCGGTATGGTGCGGCTCACACGTAAGATCCTCGTCGGTACGCTGTGCGTGGAGCTGGCCGGTGCGGTGGCGTTTACCACGCGTCTTATCCCTAAATTCGGCTTTTGGGACGGCTTGGGCCGCTCGGTGTTCCTATCGATCTCGGCGTTCTGCAACGCCGGATTTGACCTGTTGGGCGATCAGGGAGCCTATTCCTCGTTGGTGTCGTTTGCAGAGGATCCGGTCGCGATCGTGACGGCGGCGTTACTCATTCTCATCGGCGGCATCGGTTTTCTGGTGTGGGACGACGTGGCGCACCACAAATGGCATTTCCGCAAATACCGTTTGCATTCCAAGCTGGCGCTGACCATGACGGTTGGTATTACCGTGATAACGACCGCGCTATTCTTGATTTTGGAGCGCGAACATACCAATGCCGGTCTGCCGTTCGGGCAGCAGCTGCTCAATGCGTTTTTTGATTCTGTGACGCCGCGTACAGCCGGCTTCAACTCGGTGGACGTTAATGCGATGCATCCGGCCTCCGGTGCGCTGACAACACTGCTGATGTTCATCGGCGGTTCGCCCGGCTCCACCGCCGGCGGTATCAAGACCACGACCTTGGCGGTGCTACTGATCTGCTGCTTTAGCAATCTGTTCAATCGCTCCGGCTACAACCTGTTCCGCCGCCGCCTTTCGCAGGAGGTGTTGGTGCAGGCGGTCAGCGTCACCGGTATTCAACTGTTGTTGGTACTGACGGGTATTTTCCTTGTCAGTGCTGCACAGCCCGAATTGGCGCTTACAGACATCATTTTCGAGTGCTTCTCCGCGATCGACACCGTGGGTATGACCACCGGTGTTACGCGCGAATTATCGAGCTTCTCGCGCGTTGTGGTGATGGCGCTGATGTACTGCGGACGGTTGGGCACGCTGACGTTTGCGATGGTGTTTGTCCAACGAAAGAAAAAGGAACTGCTGCGCTTCCCGGAAGAAAGCATCAGTGTGGGATAAGGAGAGAACATCATGAAAAACTTTTTGGTGATCGGCATCGGCCGCTTCGGCGAGCATCTCAGCCGTCGGCTGGCGGAGCTTGGCAACGACGTGATGATCGTGGATGAGAACGAGGAGGTCATTAGCCGCCTTGCCGGTACGGTGACGTGCGCACAGGTTGGCGATTGCAAGAACGAGGACGTGCTGCGCAGCCTGTCGGTCAACAGCTTTGATATCTGTTTTGTCTGTATCGGCAGTGACTTCCAGAGTAGTCTGGAGATCACCAGTCTGCTCAAGGAGATGGGCGCGCGTTGCGTGATCAGCAAGGCGAGCACCCGTATTCAGGAGAAGTTCCTGCTCCGTAACGGTGCCGACGCGGTGGTATATCCCGAAAAGGATCTGGCGTATAAGCTGGCGGTACAGTACAGCGGACACAATATTTTTGATTACTATCAGCTGTCCAATGATATTGCAGTGTACGAGACCGCTGTGCCGCGCAACTGGATCGGCAAGAGCATCCGCGAGATCGACGTTCGCAAGGCGTACGATGTCAACGTGCTGGCTGTGAAACGGCAGGGGAGCGTACATTTGGCGAGACCCGATCTGGCGTTTGCGGAGGAGGATCATTTGCTGGTACTCGGTGCGAGCGAAAACATCGACCGTTTGACGAAAAACACCTGATTTTGGGACCGAGCGGCTTTCCGGCGAAAAATTTGCAAAATTTCTATTTTTACTCTTGACTTTTCGCCGGAAAGCCACTATAATTCTATACGTTGTCTAAACAACACGCGCTCGTAGCTCAGCTGGATAGAGTGCTTGACTACGAATCAAGAGGTCAGGGGTTCGA
>JAZNKN010000016.1:0-6240 GCA_045578625.1 Acutalibacteraceae bacterium
GATGCCGAACGCAAAGCCGGAGTAGACCTCCGGATCAATGCCGCAGCCGGCGAGCACGCGGGGATGCACCATGCCGGCGCCGAGGATCTCGATCCAGCCCGCGCCCTTGCACACGCGGCAGCCGGTGCCGCCTCAGGCGGAGCAGGAGACGTCCACCTCTACGCTTGGCTCGGTGAAGGGGAAGAAGGACGGACGGAAGCGCACCTTGGTGTCGGGACCGTAGATCTCGTGCGCGAACTGCTCCAGCACGCCCTTGAGGTCACACAGCGTGATGCCCTTGTCCACCACCAGACCCTCCACCTGATGGAACACAGGGGAGTGGGTGGCGTCCACCTCATCGGCACGGAACACGCGACCGGGGCAGATGATGCGGATGGGGGGGTTGCGGTTTTCCATCACGCGGATCTGCGCCGCGGAGGTCTGGGTACGGAGCAGCAGCTCCTCGCCCAGATAGAAGGTATCCTGCATATCGCGCGCGGGATGATCCTTCGGCACGTTGAGCGCTTCAAAGCAGTAATGCTCCGTCTCCACCTCCGGACCGTCCACCACGTCGAAGCCCATCGACCGGAAAATATCGATGAGGTCCTCCAGCACGATGGAGAGGGGATGCAGACCGCCGGTTGCCGCGGATTTGCCGGGCAGAGTGACGTCCAGCGTCTCCTCCTTGAGGCGTTCGTTCTTCAGCTTGAGCGCGACGTCGGTGGCACGGGCATCCAGCGCCGCTTCCAGCTCGGCACGCAGGCTGTTGATGAGCTGACCCATGGCGGGGCGTTCCTCGGCGGGAACGGTATTCATACCGCGCAGCAGCGCAGTGATCTCGCCCTTTTTGCCGAGCAGCCGCACGCGGAACTCCTCCAGCGCACGCGGCTCGGACAAGCCGGCAAGCTCTGCCAAAGCGCTCTCGCGCAAGGCTTGTAACTGTTCTTTCATAGAGTAAAACCTCCTTAAATTACATTATCATGGTCCCTCTTGGAGGGGGCTGTCAGCCGCAGGCTGACTGGGGGGAGTGCTATATGCTCGCCCTCGAGCAAACCGCACACAAACAAAAAAGCCGCCCGTCCGACAAGGGACGAAGCGACGCTCCGTGGTACCACCCACATTCCCGCGCACCGTGCGGGCACTCTTGCGACCGTAACGGGGTCTGCCGTCGCCGCCTACTGCCAAGCGTGTGGGTTCGGGGCGCCGCTCGGGAGTGAACTTCGGTGGGTTCGGTGCAGGTCGCTTGCAGCCGGTGACGACCCTCTCTGCGGCGCCGGAGCGCCCACGTACTCTCTCCGTCATTGCGTTTTGCATATATACGATACAGTATATCAGACAATTTCCCAAATTGCAAGAGAAAAAACCGTGCGTATTTCCCAAAAAAGATGGTTTACACGCACGGGAAATTGTGGTATACTACTTTCATCTATGGGATGGCACGGATCTTGACGGGCGACCAAACGTCGTCCCTACGATCTCAGATCGAGCTTGTAGGGGGCGGCGCCTTCGACGCCCCGTCCAAATCCACACGATCTCAAAAGGAGGGAACACGATGATCTCTGTGATTACGTCCGGCAAGGGCGGCGCGGGCAAATCCACCGTTTCGGGCGGATTGGGCTGTGCGCTGGCGCGGCGCGGCCGTCGCGTGCTGTTGGTTGACGGCGACGCGGGTCTCCGCAGCCTGGACGTGATGCTCGGCATCGCCGGTCAGGCGGTGTACGACATTGCGGACGTTATCGCGGGCAACTGCCCGCCGGCAGACGCCGTGTACCCTTCGCCCATCTGCCCGGGCGTGTTCGTCATGCCCGCACCGGTCAGCCTGGAGCGGCTGGCACAGCCGGAGGATATGAAAAAGCTCTGCCGCGGTCTCGCCAACTATTACGACGAGGTCATCATCGACTGCCCCGCCGGTATCGGCGCAGGATTCGAAACGGCGGTCGCCGGCGCGGATCGCGCCTTCGTGGTGTCCACGCCGGATATGGTTTGCGCGCGTGATGCGCAGATCCTCGCGCGGCTGCTGCGTGAGCGGGACGTTCCCGCGCGGCTCATCATCAACCGTCTGCGCCCCACCCCCATCCTGCGCGGCAAGATGCCGGACATCGACGAACTCATCGACACCGCCAGCCTGCAGCTCATCGGCGTTCTGCCGGAGGACGAGGCGGTGGCCGTCGCTAACGCCTACGGCAAGCCACTGCCGATGGATTGTCTCGCCTCGCGGTGCTTTGCAAACATCGCGGCCCGCTATCTGGGGGAGGATGTTCCGCTGGCGGAACTGAAAAAAGCATAACGTGACAGTGACAAGAAAGGACGGATCAAAATGAACATTGCTTTGATCGCCCACGATTCCAAAAAGGAACTGATGGTGCAGTTTTGTATTGCGTACTGCGGTATTTTGAGCCGCCACAACCTGTGCGCGACCGGCACGACCGGCCGTCTGGTCTCGGAGGCTACCGGTCTGCAGATCACCCGCTATATGAGCGGCCTGCAGGGCGGCGGTGAGCAGATCGCGGCGCGCATCTCCTGCGATGAGATCGACCTTGTGCTGTTCTTCCGCGACCCGCAGTCGAGCAGCGAGTACGAAAACGCGAGCGATATGTTCCGTCTGTGCGACATCCGCAACATTCCTGTCGCGACCAACATCGCCACCGCCGAGGTGCTGATCCACGGTCTGGAGCGCGGCGACCTTGACTGGCGCACCATCGTCAACCCGACCTACTTTTAAGAATTGATATAAAGGAAGTAACACACATGGCACTCATTACCAAAGCGATCCGCGGCACACAGGACGTGCTGCCGTCGGAAAGCGCTGCTTGGCAGCATATCGAACGCACGGCGCTGCAGGTCGCGAGGGACTACGGTTTCCGCGAGGTTCGCACACCGGTGTTTGAGCATACCGAGCTGTTCACCCGCTCGGTGGGCGAGACCACCGACGTGGTTCAAAAGGAAATGTACACGTTCGACGATAAAGGCGGACGGTCCATCACGCTGCGTCCGGAGGGAACGGCCGGCGCGATGCGGCTGCTGCTGGAGCACGGCCTGCACAACGAGGTGCTGCCGGTCAAGGTGGCGTACGTCACCTCCTGTTACCGGTACGAGAAGCCGCAGGCGGGTCGTCTGCGTGAGTTCCACCAGTTCGGCGTGGAGAGCTACGGCGCGGCGTCGCCGCTCGCGGATGCGGAGGTCATCGCCTTGGCGGACGCGGTGCTGCGTGCGCTGTCGGTCACGGGCGTGACGCTGCGGCTGAACTCCATCGGCTGCCCCACCTGCCGTGCCGAGTACCACAAGGCGCTCACCGCCTACTTTGAGGGCAAAAAGGACGAGCTGTGCGGCACGTGTCAGGATCGTCTGGGTCGCAACCCGATGCGTATTCTGGATTGCAAGTCACCGGTCTGCAGCACCATCGCGGCGGGGGCACCGGTCATCACGGATTACCTGTGCGACGATTGTGCCGCCCACTTCGAAAAGGTGCAGGCGTACCTGACGGCGGCGGAGATCCCGTTTGAGTTGGATCCGCATATCGTGCGTGGTCTGGACTACTACACCCGCACCGTGTTTGAGTTCGTGTCCGATTCGCTGGGCGCGCAGGCGGTACTGTGCGGCGGTGGTCGGTACGACGGCCTGTGTGAGGAGATGGGCGGTCCGCATCTGCCGGCGCTCGGCTTCGCGATGGGTCTGGAGCGGCTGCTGATGGTGCTGAAGGCGCAGGAGATCGCGCTGCCGGAAGAGCCGCGCTGCGAGGTATATTTCGCGTCGATGGGCGAGGCCGCGGCGCAAAAGTGCTTTATGCTCGCCAAGGGGCTGCGCGAGGGCGGCGTCACCGCCGAGTGCGACACCGTCGGCCGCGGGCTGAAGGCACAGATGAAGTACGCCGATAAGCTCGGCGCGTTGTACACCGTGGTGGTGGGCGATAACGAGATCGAGACCGGCACCGCGAAGCTCAAGGATATGCAGACCGGCGAGACCACCGATATCGCGTTGGACGACAGTTTGTATACGACACTGTACAATAAATCCCTCGACCGCCAGTTGGCGGGCGTGGCGGAGCTGCTGCGCGAAGGGTTGGAGGCATAAGCTATGGAGACCATTCAGGGAATGAAACGTACCCGCTACTGCGGCGAGTTCCGTCGTGAGCACGCGGGGGAGACGGTCACGGTGTTTGGCTGGGCGCAGCGTCAGCGCGACCTCGGTCAGCTCATCTTCATCGACCTGCGCGACCGCACCGGTATCGTGCAGCTCGCGTTTGACGACAGCACCGACCGTGAGGTGTTTGATAAGGCGTTCACCGTCCGCGGCGAGTACGTGCTGGCCGCCACCGGCGAGGTGCGTGTGCGCTCGTCGGTCAACAGTGACATCCCCACCGGTGAGGTGGAGATCGCCGTCACCGAGCTGCGCATCCTCAACAAGGCGGAGACCCCGCCCTTTGAGATCACCGAAAACTGCACCACCGCCGAGGCCACGCGTCTGAAATACCGTTACCTCGACCTGCGCCGCCCCGATCTGCAACGCAATCTGCTGATGCGTCACCGCATCGCCAAGGCGACGCGTGATTATTTTGATTCGCAGGGCTTCGTGGAGCTGGAGACCCCGATGCTCATCCGCTCCACCCCCGAGGGTGCGCGCGACTTCCTCGTGCCGTCCCGCGTGCATAAGGGCGAGTTCTACGCGCTGCCGCAGTCCCCGCAGTTGTACAAACAACTGTCGATGGTGGCGGGCTTCGACCGCTACTTCCAGCTGGCGCGCTGCTTCCGCGACGAGGACCTGCGCGCCGACCGTCAGCCGGAGTTCACCCAGATCGACTTGGAAATGTCCTTCGTGGACGTGGAGGACGTGTTGGCTATCGGCGAGGGCTTTATGCGCCACGTGTTCAAGGAAACGCTCGGTGTGGAGGTGGCAACACCCCTGCCGCGTATGACGTATAACGAAGCGATGGATCGCTACGGCTCGGACAAGCCGGATATCCGGTTCGGTATGGAGCTGTGCGATATCAGCGATGCCGTTCGCGGCTGCGGCTTCGGCGTGTTCGCCGGTGCACTGGAGGCGGGCGGCACGGTGCGTGCCATCAACGCCAAGGGCGCGGCCGGTACGCTCAGCCGTAAGGAGATCGACAAGCTCACCGAGCACGCCCGCGGCATTGGTGCCAAGGGTCTCGCGTGGGTGCGCTGGACGCCGGATGGCGTCACCTCCTCGTTCGGCAAGTTCCTCACCGAGGACGAATTTGGCGCTGTGCTGAAGGCCGCCGATGCCGAGCAGGGCGACGTGGTGCTGATCGTAGCGGATACCAAGAAGAGCCTGGTGCTGTCGGTGCTCGGCGCGCTGCGACTGGAGGTCGCCAACCGCCTGAACATCAAGCGCGAGGGCTTGGGTCTGCTGTGGATCACCGAGTTTCCGTTCTTCGAGTGGGATCCCGATTCCGAGACGTGGGTGGCGATGCACCACCCCTTCACCTCGCCGCTGGACGAGTGTATTCCGTATCTGGACAGCGATCCGTCCCGCGTGTATGCCAAGGCGTACGATCTGGTGCTCGGCGGCATCGAGCTGGCGAGCGGTTCGATCCGTATCACCGACCCTGACCTGCAGCAGCGGATGTTCCGCGCACTGGGTCTGTCGGACGAGGAATCGCAGACCAAGTTCGGCTTCCTGACCGACGCGTTCCGCTACGGCGCACCGCCGCACGGCGGCATGGCGCTCGGTCTCGACCGTCTGGTGATGCAGATGCTCGGCGCGCCGACGCTGCGCGACGTGGTCGCCTACCCGAAGGTGCAGAATATGACCGAGCTGATGACGCAGTGCCCCTCCGACGTGGACGCCGCCCAGCTCACCGACCTCGGCATCACTCTCTTGCCTAAAGAGGAATAATCAAAGCCAAACCACCGCACGCGGAGCGTGCGGTGGTTTTTTGCGCCCGCGATATTCGCACGATCTCATTGTTCCTCCGTAGGGAACGACCTGCGTGTCGTTCCACCAAAACCTGCGCGATCCCTGCACGGGAGGGCACAGAGGCCCTCCCCTACAATGCCGCTTTGGGGTTGTAGGGGCCAAAATAAGCCTCCCCTAATAGGGGGGTGTCGGGCGAATGCCCGACGGAGGGGTTTCCCTGCACGACCCCATTGCAGCACCGTAGGGGCGGGGTTCCACCCCCGCCCGCCAAATTCCCCACAAACCCATTGCTACACCGTAGGGAACGACCTGCGCGTCGTTCCACCCAAACCTGCGCGCTCCCTGCGCGGGAGGGCACAGAGGCCCTCCCCTACAATGCCGTTT
>JAZNKN010000017.1:0-19790 GCA_045578625.1 Acutalibacteraceae bacterium
CGGAGGAGCGGATGCTCCGTGCGCAGGAAACCCGGCTGGAGTCCCTGCGGCAGCGGCTGGAGGATCTGGCGGCTAAGCGCGTTCTTACGGACCAGCTGGCCTATGTGCAGGACAAGCGGATGGACCTGCTCCATGCCCAGCAGCGGCTGGGAGACCTGTCTGAGGTGCTGCTGAACCGGAAGAATACCACGTCGTACACCTCGAAAAACGACCGAGCCACTATTGGACTCGGTCGTTTGCTTTTGTTACCAGTCGCCGTACGTGATCACCGTCCCAACACCGATGGAGAGCCTGTAGAGGCCGAACCGGTGTTCTTCAATGCGCACAGCGACTATCAGCGCCCCGATTTTTTGTATCTCGCGGCAAGGCGGTAGTTGAGCAGCGAAGCAAGGGGGAGGGGTTCACTCACCGTTCAGCCGAATTTTAAGTGTTTTCTACTCTACAACATGCTAATTTGTCGATCGAATTAATTGCAACTGATTTTTTGTGAAAATCAAGACCATTCTAGGTGCAGAAGCATTTTTTGCAAACTTTAACTGGACAAGTAGGTCGCGCCGCGTTATAATGCAAGCGGTATATGCAGAAAAGTGAGGTGGTTGCTATGTCATCGTTGGATCAGGATCTGCTGCATCGGGTGATGGAGATCGCACAGCAGATGACCGAGGTGGGCGCGGAGATCAGTCGCGTAGAGGAAAGCGTTACTCGTATGTGCAGCGCTTACGGCGCGACACGCGTTGACGTGTATGCAACCACGTCCAATATCATCGTCTCCGCCGAGGATGCAGAGGGCACCGTTATCACGCAAACGCGCCGCATCGGCCGCATCGTAAACGATATGGAGCGCCTGCATCGGTATAACGATCTGGTTCGCTGGGTCTCTACCGAGGCGCCGTCGCTGTCGGCGGTCTGTGAGCGGTTGGAGGCCGTGCAAACGTCTCCGCGCTATCCGGTGTGGTTGTCCGTGCTGTTCAGCGGTGTTATCGGTGCCTCGTTTTGCTTGTTTTTCGGTGGGCGAGATTATCGGGAGGTCCTTATTGCTTTCGTGATCGGCGCGGCCATCGGCGGGCTGTCTGCAACTTTGGAAAAGGGTAAGGTCAATCCCATTCTTATCCGCTTTGTCTGCGCGTTTTTCGCTTCTGCTGTCACAATGGCGGCACTGCACGTGCGGTGGATCGGTCTGCCGGATTATATCCTTATCGGTAATATCATGACCCTGATTCCGGGCGTTGGTATCACCAATGCGCTGCGGGATCTGTTTTCGGGTGACGTGATGACCGGCATTCTGCGCTCCATCGAAGCGGTGCTGCTGACACTCGCTATCGCTCTCGGCATCATTTTGCCGACACTGATCGGAGGTGCGTTGTAATGTTCACGACGGATGATCTGATCCAGGTCCTCGTCTCGCTGTTCGGCACCCTCGGCTTTGGTGTGGTATTCAATATAAGAGGGAAGAAGCTGGCGGTGGCTGCGTTCGGCGGTATGGTGGCATGGTTGCTGTATTTGGCGTTACAAAAAACACTGCATAATGAGGTGTTGTGCTACTTTATTGTATCGTTAACGGTGGCGGTGTACGCCGAAGCGTTGGCGCGTGTTTTGAAAACACCGGCTATCACGTTTGAGATATTGTCACTGATACCACTGATACCCGGTAGCGCGCTGTATTATTCCATTGCGTATGCGTTGCAG
Organism: Acutalibacteraceae bacterium; assembly: GCA_045578625.1. GTDB lineage: Bacteria > Bacillota > Clostridia > Oscillospirales > Acutalibacteraceae > RGIG3009. The sequence continues at coordinate 1,687 of JAZNKN010000017.1, forward strand.
GGCGATCAGCAGAGCTTCATCGAACAGGCGGTACACACACTGAGCTTGGCCGCGGCATTGTCGATGGGGATCATTCTGGTATCCGCTATTATGAAATACGTCAAATCCTGGATCTCTCCAAAATAGACCCAAGAACCGGCAGGGCAAGGGCGGCATTTCCCTTGCCCTTTACCCACACTAACAACTATACAAAATGAATATTTTGTATAGTTTGGGGAGGAGCTTTCTTTAGAAAAACCTGAAATATGGCCGATTACGGCCTTTCGGGCGCTTTGTAGCCTTATGGTTGGTATATTCGGCTTACTATTCTCTTTTTACACAATGCAGCATGCGTTGTTCAGTCTGCTATGAGTTTTAATGCGTTTACGTTTGCTTTACTCGATTTAATTTTATTTTTATAACCGCCTTATAACCTTTAATTTTCTGCATTTACCCATTTTGCGAAAATCATCTCGGTTTTCCAGCCGATAGCAATTTTTTAAACGATGCCGCCTCTGTGAAGAAAATTTCTATCCGATCGCCGTTTTAAGGCTTTGGTATCTGATCTGCCGATTTCTCGGTTTTTGGGCTTCACCCTAACTTGACCGGCTTTTGTCGTGTTTTGCCGTTTTCCAACGTTCTCCGTTAACGATGTATTCTCCAAAAAACTGTTTTCTTTTGCCACTTTCTGTGGTATACTGACAATAAGATCCACCCCACATTCTGTGAAACAAGTTTCACAAAAGGAGGCGTACATTGTGAAACGTGAATATTTAGCGCAATGTCCGCCGGTGCTCAAGGAATATTTGGGCTATACGGAAACGATCCGCGGGCGCTCTGCAAATACGGTGAATGAATATTTTATTGATATTCGCACCTTCCTGCGGTTTATGAAGCAGCTTCGCGGTCTGGTATCCCCCACGACCGCCGAGGACGATATCGATATCCGTGATGTGGATATTCCCTTTTTGGCGTCGGTTACCTTAACGGATATCTATGAGTATATGAACTATCTGCGCAGTGAACGCAGCAACAGCAATAAGACCCGCGCCCGCAAAACCAGCTCGCTGCGGATGTTCTTTAAGTATCTTACCGATTATACCCACGCGCTGGAGACCAATCCGGTACGGAATCTGGATACGCCGAAGCAGAAAAAATCGCTGCCGCGGTATCTGACGCTGGATCAGGCCACGCAGCTTCTCGGTACGGTTTCCGGCGATTTTGCCGAGCGTGATTACTGTATGATCGTGCTGTTCCTGAACTGTGGCCTGCGTCGCGCGGAATTGGTCGGGATCAATCTGGATGACATTTCGATGTCGGAGCATACGCTGCGCATTCGCGGTAAAGGCAATAAAGAACGGATGCTGTACCTGAATACGGCGTGTCAGCAAGCGATCCAGCAGTATCTCAAGGTACGTCCGGTCGACGGCGTGCAGGATAAAAAAGCGCTGTTTCTCAGCCATCTGAAGCGCCGTATCAGCCTGCAGGGCGTTCATTACGTTATTAAGAATTACCTACAGCAGGTTGACGGCGCCGAGTCCATGACGGTACATAAACTGCGCCATACTGCTGCAACGCTGATGTATCAGCAGGGTCGCGTGGATCTCCGTGTGCTGCAAAATATTCTGGGCCACGAAAATCTGGGAACCACCGAGATCTACACACACCTGTCCAACGAACAGCTGGAGAACGCCGTATCCAGCAATCCGCTCTCGCAGGTCACCATGGAAAAGACCGGAAAGCGCAAATCTCTTGATAAACAATGATCCAAGAAAAGCCGCTATGCGTACTGCACAGCGGCTTGAATCTTCTTGGTTAGAATACACGGCTCTGCCGGCCGGATCACGAAATCTTCAGCTGAAGACGGAATTTATCCGAGATCATGGCAATGAATTCCGAATTGGTCGGCTTTCCGCGACCGTTGTGGATGGTATAACCAAAATACGAGTTCAGAACGTCAACGTCACCGCGGTCCCATGCCACTTCAATAGCATGCCGAATGGCGCGTTCTACGCGAGATGAGGTCGTTGCGTGCTTTTTTGCCACCGCAGGATACAGTCTTTTGGTTACGGCGTTGATGATCTCCTCGTCCTCGATCGCCATCAGAATAGAATCGCGCAGATACTGATAACCTTTGATGTGCGCCGGAACGCCGATCTGATGTATGATCTCAGTGACGCGCATTTCCAAGGATGATGAAGCACCGGCCGCGTGGCGGTGCAGCGGCTCCACCTTACCGCCGGAGGATGTCAACGACAGAATGCGGCACGCCATCTCATCGGCATCAAACGGCTTGAGGAAATAATACGAGGCACCCGCCAGAATGGCTTCGCGTTCCAGATTACTGTTGTCAAATCCGGACATCACCATAAACTGCGGTGTGTGAGGCAACTTTAATGCCTTTACGTTATTCATAACGCCAATGGCATCCAGACGAGGTAAAAAGAAATCCAGGATCACCACGTCCGGCTTTTTCTGCGCGATCGCCTCCACGACCAGTTTTCCGTCTTTATCCACGGTTTCAACATCCAGCCCGTGAACCCGCATGCGGTTTGCGCAGGGTATCCCGAACGTGTCGCTGTTGTCTGCCAACAGCACTTTGATCAGCTTGTCCAACTTGATATAACCTCCCTATTTCGTTTGCCGGCATCTAAAGATTACCATATTCTGGAAAATATTTCAAGTGTTTGGAAAGTCTTTTTTAATCTTTGTGCAAAACAATGAAAATCGTCCTCTAAATAAAGCGAAACAAGGAAATTTCCATAAATTTCCTAGTTTTCAAAAAGAGAACGGTGTCGTATTGTGTGGGATTTTATCCTCTGTTACTGATGACCCTTGTGATCTCGTCGATATGACGCAGCGCAAAGGGGTATTGCTTGCCGAACTTAGAAGAATCGCAAGGAAAACAACGTGTATCGGCTTCGATTGTAACAAGAAAGCCGGAGCAACTGCTCCGGCTTCTTTGGTTATTCTACGTCAGTGAATCGACGTTGTATGCGGTGTTTCGGGACACCGTCGGGAAAACGCCCAACACCGTAAGCCGTACACGGCAAACGGAGCCTCCTGCACATCATAAAAGCGAATATCCGGCTTATCAATAGTGGTATTCACCTTGAAATTGGAATCAATAGCGGCAATATTGGGCATTTACACGTCACTCCTTTGGTTTATAAAAACTTTTATTTCTCACTTTCGGTAAAAACACCGTTTTCATCGAACGTTACCCCGATGGAAAGCTCTCTCATCAGATTTAATATACGCTGTTTTTCTTCGCTTTGAACAAGCCACACCGAGGCGTACCGCTGTTTGGCCGGTACAAACCGATAGGTCGGTGTTCCCTTTGTCGAGATGCTGATCTCCAGCACGCCGGTATCGATGTTATACGCGTTAAATAGGAAATTGCCCAGATTGTAGACGATGGGAACGCCTTGGTAATACCGGATCCCCTGCAGAACGTGTGCGTGTGCGCCTACAACGATATCGGCACCCGCGTCGATGTACTGGCAACCCATTTCGTAGAGTCCGTCCTCGATCTGATGTGACCCTTCCGCACCCCAATGTACGTAGACGACGTTATAGTCACACTCCCGCTCGGCAGCGCGGATCGTTTCGAGGTATTTGGTGGCATCATACGTCCGCATCACACCTGACGTGGTTTCCCCCGCTTCGGGCGTGCGGATCGTTTTTTCAGCACGCGTGGCGGCAGAAAAGGCGTACTTACGGCCGTTGACAATGAAGTAATGCGGCTTAGCCGCTTCCTCGATATTTTTACCGCCGCCGATATACGGAAGTCCCGCGTTGTTCAGCGTTTCCATGGTATCGGCAAATGCCTCTGCACCGTAATCGTAGGCGTGATTGTTGGCGAGCGAAACCACGTCGGCACCGATATCCAGCATATATTGCACGTTATCCGGATGTGCGCGGAAGGTGTACGCCTTGTTGAGTGGTGTGCCGCGGGTGCTGTAGGTGAATTCATTGTTAACGAGGAAAATATCCGCGTCGGTGAGCAGGTCGAGCGTTTCCTCGGACATGACGTCCAACACGCCGTTTTCGCCGATTTTGGGGGCAATATGCCAGTTGTCCGCGAAAGAGACGTCACCCACGATACGGATGGTCGTCTCGTCATCGTCGGATCGGATCACCGTAATATCGCTGCGGTAATTCGGGCTGGTTTTATCCAGAGCACCGGAATACATATCCCGCAGTACCGCCGCGGTATTGCCGGTAAGCGCATACCAATCGTTATCGGTAAACGTGCCTTGCTGCAGTACATCGTACAGAGCGGTGAGTGTCTCCTCCCCGAACGTCGTCTCCAGAAAATCCAAAAACGGCGCGTCAATGAGTGTTGATTGAGGGGTCTCACTTATCAGTGTCAAGATGTTTGCCTTTACACTTGTTTTTGGAGAGTTGCCCGTCTGTGTGGCGGAGGGGTACGAATGGGACGTGCCGGACGTCGGCGCGCAGCCGCAAAGCAAGACAAGGCACAGTGCGATCAAAGCGATGCGTTTCTTCATCCTTCCCCTCCTTGTCTGCCCACAGTGTACCACATTTCCATAAAGAAAGCAAGGCCCTTTCGCTTTCTGCGGAAGAGCCTTGACTTGGAAAATTAACTTCAAAACCGTGAACGTCGCTGCTGAATTTTTGCAAAAAGTCCATGTTATGAAAAAGCCGTCTTGTGTTAAGGGGACATTCGCTTTTATGACGCTGCTTTCAGTTGTTGCTCAGAAACCGTTTGCGCCGTTTCCAGCATATTTTCCGCAAAGATAGCGTATCCCTTGGTCGGATCATTGATAAAAACGTGGGTTACGGCGCCGATCAGCTTGCCGTTCTGCACGATCGGCGAGCCGCTCATTCCCTGCACGATGCCGCCCGTGGCTTTCAGCAGCGCCTTATCGGTGATCTCGATCACCATATTGCGGGTGGCGTTCTCGTCGTGATACCGCACCTGCGTGATCTCAATGTCATACCACTGCGGCTTGGTACCGTTGATCGTGGTGTATATTTTCGCGGAGCCGGTGTGGATATCCTGTTTGAATGCCATTTCGACCGTATCCCCCACGATACCGTTATTTCCGGACAGTGCATAGACGCCGGAGATGCCGTTAATAATGAGCGGTCCGTAGCTTCCTGCAAGAAACCCGCCGCGAAGTTCACCGGGAACGCCGGTCTGACTCTTGGTGACGCCGTAGATACGCGCCGGCACGATCTCACCGGAGGCAATCGGCACCACGTCACCGGTATCCACGTCACAAACGGCGTGTCCCAATCCGGCCAACATATTGGTTTCGGGATCGTAGAAGGTCAGCGTACCGATACCGGCCGAGCTGTCCCGCACCCAGATGCCCGCCTTGTAGCAATTTTCGCTTTTGGATTTCGCGGCACAGAACCGCAGCTCGGACTCGATACCGTCTCGCTTAATGCGAAACACCATGGTTTTTCCTCCCGAACTTTTGACGAGCGCCGCGACCTCCTCATTGGTATATACCTCCTCGCCGTTAATGGAAAGGATAAGATCTCCCACCTTCAATCCGGCGTTTCGTGACGGATACACCGTACCGGCGGTGCTGTCAACCGAGGACAGCGATACCACCAGTACCCCGTCGGTATACAGTTTCACACCAAAGGGTGTGCCGCCGAGAACGACAACGGGCTGCTCCACCACCGTAACCGATACCTGCTTGACCGGAAAGATCCCCAACCATTTCAGTGTGGCGTGATACGTATCGCCCACCGTGGCACTCACGGCCCGAGCTGCCGCTTTTTCGGTTACGTCCGAAATTACGGTGTTGTTTATCGTCAGTGTATGGCCTTCCTCAACAAAATAATTGTCCGGCAAGGAATAGCTCCAGTAGCCGATCCCGCCGAGTACCGCTACGCACAAGGCTGCCAGACCGCCGCAGATCCAATGCATCGTTTTTTTCATACAAACGCCTCCGACCATTACTTTTCCACAGAGATGCATACTTTATCGATAGGAAATTCGACCGAAAACTATGGGTTTTGGCAAAGTGAGAAAATTTTTGAAAAAGTATAGGCAAGCGCGAAAGAATGTGTTATACTAAACTCAATACTTGTCTTGAGGTGAAAAACTCATGGGTTCTTCCAAAGGAACGGTTGACGTTACCATCAATCTGAATAAGAATACGTGCTATTTTCTCAAAACGGGGAAATGCTCGTTAAACGTTGTGGATGATTTTACCTGCTCGTCGGGTAAGATCGCTACCAACGATCTGTTATATTGCCCCAAACTGTATAAAACGATGCGCTCCAAAAAGGACCAGATGCGTCCCGTGTCAGTCGCGCTTTGCGAATGCGGCCACGGTGAGGTCATATCGGGTCATCAGCGCGCCTGCATCGCCAGTCAGCGCGGTATTCCGCTCCCCATCCGCGCAGCGGATGACAAGGTGCGTCCCGCTTGCCCCATCTGCGGCGGCCAGATCACCTTTGAGGGTGGCATCAGTGACAGCGGCGCACGGATCGTAACGCTGAACGCCGTGGCGGTTTTGGACGAGGAAACGGAGACCGAATAACCGAACATAAGAAAACCGCTCACTCAAGCCGAGTGAGCGGTTTTTGCTTTTTGTGCGTCTAAAACGATGTCAAGAAAAAAGAACCTGCCGTGTGACAGGTTCTTTTTTGTCAGATATCCATGGCCTTTCCGGCTTTGATGCTCGCATCCGCCGCATATACCACCAAATGACTGTTGATGGAATCGTCAATGCTGGTAATGGAGACGGAGCTGTTGTCGCCGTTCAGATATCGTACCAGCTCGTACATAATGGCGTAATCGCCGCCGGCGTGACCGACATAGTTGGCACTGGCGCGGATATCGGCGTTGACGTCGATCACTTCCTCGTCGTACGTGAAGCGGTCACCGCTGCGGTCAAAGGTACGCAGCGTGAATTTGCCGTCCTCCAGGCAGCCTTCGATCTCGCCCTTGGTACCGACAATGTGGAGATAGCGTCCTGCCTTGCAGGTGCCTCCCACCATCGTAAAGGATACGATCGAGCCGTTTTCAAACTCAATGTTGACCGTCTGGCGGTCATTGATATCACCGCCACTGTTGTAGGCGCAGCGGCCGTAATCCGACCACTTCAGATACTCTGCTTTTTCCTCCTTGGTGATGGTATCGATGGGCTTGCCCATATCCATCCAGGTCTGGAACGGCAGCGAATCAAACTCCAGGTGGATCTTTTGCGCGGAGTACAGGCAGGTGTCGTTATGCGGGCAGTTATAGCAGAATTCCGTAGCACCCTCCGGCGCATTTTTCAGGATAAACTGTGAACGGCTGCCAAGGCTCGACACACGCACCGGCTTGGTCGCGTTGTTCAACCAGCAAGCGAGGTCCATATCGTGGCAAGATTTCTGCAGCAGGAAGCTGCTGCCGCACTTTGCCTCGCTGCTCCATTTGCCGCGGACAAAGGAATCGATAAAGTGTGCGATCCATACGTGCTCGTTCATTTCCATCGTCATAATGCGGCCGATGGCATCGTTGTTAATGAGTTCCTTCACACGTTTCAGGAACGGCGTATAGCGCAGCACGTGGCAAACGTTGACACGCACTCCGTTTTCGTGCGCCAGACGCTGGAGGTCCAGCAGCTCCTCGCGGTTATTCACGATAGGCTTTTCAAGCAGCATATCGTATTTAGCGTTCATCAGTTTGGAAGCCGTCTCGTAATGCTGACGATCCATAGTGGCGTTGATAACAAAGTCGCAGTCGATCTTGGCAGCCAAGAAGTCGTCCACGTTGGTAAAGCAGTATTCGGGAGCAACACCGTACCGCACACCGGCTTCGGTGCGGTGCACGTCATCGGGATCCACGACAGCGACGATGGCAAGCTCTTCGGGTGCTTCCAAGGAATAATCCGCGTAAACACAGCCACGGTTACCGGCACCAACCAAAGCAGCGGTTAACTTTTTCATAATATGACCTCCCCATAGCCACATTGTTATATAAATTCATTGTAACATAAGCCTTGTCGAAAATTAAGGGCAGATTAGACATTTTTATTGAAATATTCGGCACAAATCCCTCCCGATGGTTTTCATGTTTATTATAATCGGTTTACTCGCAGTTGGCAATGCATTTTCCGCAATTGGTCAAAATCACACCGTTTTAGGGCAAAAAAAGACCACTATTCTATCGAATAGCGGTCAAAACACCTTGTTATTTACAAAAACTCGCGGATATCGATCGCCAAACGCTCCTCCAGATTGATCAGTCGTTTGGTGATGTCCTTGGATACTTCGTCAGCGGCTTCGTACTGGTTGAGGTAGCGATTCAGCGATTTCACACCCATGTTACAGCCGTCCGTCATAAGGTCTGCGATCGTTTTATCGGATTCATTCACGATCAGCTTCATATTGGTCTTCATCCACGACATGCTTTTGGCAATGGGATTGGGGTCTTTTCCGTCGTCGTGGTACTTGTCCAGCAGATCTTGGATCTCCTCGCTGAGCTTTTCGTGCTCCCGTTTGCAGTCGATCAGCCGTTTTTTGAAGGCCTCGTTATGAACGTAATCGCGCACGTCGTCAATGGAGGTCACCCCCATCTTCACGCCGGCATCGCACTCGCGGAGCAGCTTAATGGTATCTTGTTCTACCATATTTAGGTTCCACCTTTCTTTTTGGTATACAACCAGTATGCCCGTTTTTGTTAAAAAAAGACCGACGACCCTCAAAAAAGAAGATCGTCGGTAGTGCTTATTCAATGACCCACTCAATAAAATGGTAGCTGTCGAGGATCTGGAAATACCGAGCAAGCCGTTCATACAGCGGATGGGCTTCCTCCCCAAACTGCGCCTCCACCAGTCGGCCCAGCTCCGTAATGTCCTTTTTGCCGTCAAGCAGCGGCCAAACGAAGCTGCCTAGCTTATCCAGATGGACGTAGCTGATGCGGGGACGCCCGAAAAGCGTTTGCGCGATCCGGTTTACCCAACCGGTATTTTCGATCTCCAGCGTTACCATCCCCTCATCGTCCGTTTTCCACTTCAACGTGGCCGGACGCATCGGAATGCGTTCCAGATAGTTCTTCGGAATAATGATTTTCTTTTTCTTCATCTCAATCCTGCGCCTTCTTGGGCTGCTTCTTGAAAACGCCAAACTTGAGCAGGCAAAGAATGATCAGTGCAAAGACGATCAGGCTACCGATGCTTGAAGCCCACGTAGGCAGGTTCAGCAGACCGGAGAGATCCAGCATCTCGCTGACGCCAAACACCGCAAGAACAGCCAGCAGAATACCAACCAAGCCTTCGCCGGCGATCATACCGGAGCAGAACAGAATACCGTTGCTGGTGGCTTCCTTCCGCTTCTCCTCGTTCTTCACCTTGTCAACGACCAGACGAATGAGGCCGCCTACCATGATACAGGCGTTGAGCTGAACCGGCAGATACACGCCGATGGCAAACGGCAGGACCGGGATGCCGATGATCTCAACGACAACGGCCAGACACACGCCGACCAGGATCAGGCCCCATGGCAGGTTGCCGCCCATAATGCCTTCAATGACCATCTTCATCAGCGTCGCCTGCGGAGCGGCCAGCTCCTCGGAACCGAAACCCCACGCGCTGTCAAGCAGATACAGCGTTGCGCCGATGGCAAACGCCGAGGCAACCACGCCAATGATCTCGCCGATCTGCTGTTTTTTCGGCGTAGCGCCCAACAGATAACCGGTTTTCAAGTCTTGCGAGGTATCACCGGAGATCGCGGCCACGATGCAGATGATAGAGCCGATCGCAATGGCCGCCTGCATACCGGTAGCACCGGTCTCGCCCGTCAGCTTGAGGATCAGTGTGGCAATAAGCAGCGTTGCGATCGCCATACCGGAGACTGGGTTGTTACTGCTGCCGACCAGACCCACCATACGAGAGGAAACGGTGGCAAAGAAGAAACCGAAAATAACAACGATGATCGCACCGATGAGCGATACCGGGATCGCCGGGACCAGCCACACAGCAAGAGTCAGGATCAAAATAGAGATCAGCACGATCTTGATATTGATATCCTGCTCCGTGCGCGCCGTGCTGGCACCCGAAGTGATCGAAATACCCTTGATGGCATCGCGGAAGGTACGCACGATCAGCGGCAGTGATTTGATCAGGCTGATGATACCGCCGGCTGCCAGAGCACCGGCACCGATATAGCGAACGTAGCTGCCCCAAATACCGGCAGCGCCGCTGGCATCAAAAATCTCACCGATGGTGAGTGTTGCTTCGGGATACATAACAATGCCGCTACCGAAGATCACGATGAGCGGAATGAGGATCATCCAGCTGACCAGACCACCGGCAAACATATAGGACGAGATGCGGGGACCGCAGATGTAACCGACACTCATAACGGCCGGATAAACCTGAGTACCGACAGCGCCGGGATAGGTGGATCTTGTTCCCTGAATGGACACTTCACCGGGGACGAGCTTTAGACCGTCGATGATGAACTTGAAGAGTGCGGCAAAGCCCATACCGGAGAATACGGTAGATGCCGTGGCACCGCCCTCTTCACCGGCCAGCATGACTTCCGAACACGCCTGCCCTTCCGGATAGGGAAGCACGCCGTGTTCGCGCACGATCAGCGCGTTGCGCAGCGGCACCATGAAGAACACGCCGAGCAGACCGCCGATAAGAGCGACCAGGGTGATCTCCACGATACCGGGCTTTTCCATAACGCCTTCACGCGCCCACAGGAACAGCGCCGGCATCGTAAAGATGGCACCGGCGGCCAGCGATTCACCGGCTGAACCGACCGTCTGCACAATGTTGCTTTCCAAAATGGAATTTTTGCGCATGATCACACGGATGACGCCCATGGCAATGACCGCTGCCGGAATGGAGGCGGATACGGTCATACCGACGCGAAGACCCAAATAGGCATTTGCGGCACCGAAAATTACCGCGAGCAGCACACCCATAACGATCGAGGTAACCGTCAGCTCCGGGGTGATCTTGCTTGCGGGAATATACGGCTGGAATTGCTTTTTGTCTTCCATACGAATACTCCTTCTCAACTGTATTTGAATTCCATCGAACAATGCGTCCGATCACGCGGTTTATTCTACCATAGTTTTGTATTTTCGTCAAGAAAGGAAACGCTGCCCCCATAAAACGGATAGCGTCTTGTTTATTTCGCACCTTTCCCCTTCTTTTTCTTTTTGCTGTGTGAAAAATCAAGGTCCGCTCCGTCCAATACGTCGCCCTCCGTGATGATAAAGATCACCACCACTGTCAGGATGATGAAGGAGCCAAATCCACCGAACGAAACGTCACGCAGCACGGAGCGCTCCTCATGTCCGACCGTAATGCCAAATACCGCCAAATAGAACGAGGCGATCAGCGCAGCAAAAAACGCGAAGCTGAAGATAAGCGTTCCATCCGTTATCCACAACACGATTGCGATGGCCATCAGAGCGATATCCAGAAGAAAAGCAACGGTGAGTGTCACACGCTTGCTTTTTACATACACCTGCAGCATCAGGTATACCAAAAACAAGATCCCTGCCGCGGGGATGCAAGCAAGCAGCATTTCCGGAAAACCGAGCCGGAGCGGACGGGATAAATAATAGGCAGAAGCGGAGAAGCCGTTACCTACCGCGGTCAGCAAATAGCTGAGCAGGTGTCCAAGCGGATGCTTTTTGCCGATCAAGTGGCACGGGATCGCCGTCAGCATCAGTACACCGCCGACGATCAGGCCATACCAACGGCTGCATACCGCGGTGCCAAATGCCGTTGACAGCACGAATATCCCTAATGCCGCCAAGGCGAAAACAAGCACCACAAACGGTCGGGCTTTTGTGCTTAAGCATTTCAGCATAACGTTACCACCCTATGTATCGTAGCCAGCCGATGAGCAGCTCGCTCCACTGTGCCACGTGGTTTTCCATAGCGTTGCTACGGTTTGTCAGTCCCATCCCGTGAGGGCCGTGCGGGAAAACGTGCAGTTCGGTAGCAATACCGTAATCGCGCAGACGTGTGGCGTATTCCAACGAGTTTTTAACGTTGACTCCGGCATCCTCAAAGGTATGCCAGATAAACGCTTCAGGTGTGGCTTGGTTTGCGAGAAGCGTCGGTGTCAGCTCCATACGGCGAACCGCATCGTTGGATTCCGCATACGGCACGCCGATGAGGTGATCGCCGGAACCGATGTGGGCGTAATTCTTGTCATACAGATTGATGACCGGATAGCAAAGGATCTGCTTATCGGGCAGAAATGCCTCTGTATCGATCGCATCCGCACCTTCAAACTCGATGGGCGCGGTATACGTAGAGGTCAGTGCCGCCAAGTGCCCGCCGGCAGAGGAACCCATAACGGCAACCTTGTTTTTATCGATCCCGAACTTTTCGGCGTGATACCGCACAAAGCGCACACCGCGTCGGGCATCCAACAGCGGCAGCGGAAAATGATGCGGATGCTTACGATAGGCGACCACAAAGGCGGCAATGCCGCTATTGGCCAAAAATTCGGCATATCCCTTACCTTCGTGTTCGGCAAGTTGTGTGTATCCCCCGCCGGGGAAAATGACGATAGCAGCATTGGAAAGCGCGTGATCGGGCTTGTAATACGTAATGGTGGGTACCACTTCGCAAAAGCCGGGCGTTTTGTCCCACAACGGGAAGGTTTCAGTATACAAAATTGCGTCCCCTCTCAAAAATTCTACTTGAATGGTACACAAATGCGCCTTAAAAGTCAAGAGGACCGTTGACTTTGTCGCGGTTTTATTCTACAATATACTAAGAAACGAGGTGTTTTGATTATGCAAGAAATTTTGAACAAAGCCGGCTTTATCTGCGACATGGACGGTGTGATCTACCACGGCAATCGGGTGCTGGACGGTGTCACCGATTTCGTCAACTGGATGATCGAAAACAATAAGCGTTTCGTGTTTTTGACCAACAGCTCCGAACGCACCCCCCACGAGCTTGCTATGAAGCTGGAGCGTATGGGCCTCAAGGTCACGGCGGACCATTTCTATACCAGTGCGATGGCAACGGCGGAGTTTCTTAACAGCCAGCGTCCCGGCTGCACGGCGTACGTTATCGGCGAAGCCGCATTGACCAAGGCGCTGTACGATCAGCGCATTTATATGAACGACGTCAATCCGGATTATGTGGTTGTCGGCGAGACGCGGACGTATAGTTTTGAGAAGATCGAAAAGGCGATCGAACTGGTCGACAAAGGCGCCAAGCTGATCGGCACCAACCCCGACATCACCGGCCCCACCGAGCGTGGCTTTATGCCGGCTACCGGCGCGCTGATCGCCCCGATCGAGATCGCGACCGGCAAAAAGGCGTATTTCGTCGGCAAGCCCAATCCCTTGATGCTGCGTCACGGCTTGAATATGATCGACTGTCACAGTCAGGAGATCGCCTTTATCGGCGATCGGATGGATACGGATATCATCGCCGGTATCGAATCCAACGTTGACACGGTGCTGGTCCTTTCCGGTGTAACCTCCATGGAGGATATTGACCGTTTCCCCTACCGCCCGAAGTATATCATTAACGGTGTTTGCGATCTGGTGAAATGACAATGAGAAACATTGAAATCATTGACACGCTATAAAAGGCCTGAGCGATGACGGAATAATAGAAAATACGAGGCAACGGCATGCGCGCCGTTGCCTCTTTTGCTATGCTTCGATCAACACAAAGCGGCTATGTATTCCTCAAGTGTTAAGCCGGATTCGTGAATTTCCGCCGCAACCTCTTTGCCGACGTACCGATAATGCCACGGCTCGTAAATAATGCCGGTAATATCGATCTTATCCTTGGGATAGCGCAAAATAAAGCCGTACTCCCAGCAATGCGCCATCAGCCACCGCTGCCCCGTAAAGGTCTCCTGAGAGCTGTCTAGCGACCAGGAACGCGTATCGATGATATCCACAGCAAGACCAAGCTGATGCTCACTGGTGCCCGGTACAGCAACACTGGTGCTGGCTTTGGCGGTCGCGTCCTGCTTGCTGTAACCTTTCTGCATCCAGTAATTGACCTTGCGGTTAAAGTTGTTGGTCTGTCGCGCCAAGGAACGATACGCGGAAACGACGTACACTCGGGCGCCGGACAACTCGTTGCAATCGGTCATCATCGCGATCAACGCGTCGTAGCAGCTTCTGTCCACCTTCATATCCGCGTAGGCCAAGTAACTGTCGTTGATCGGTACCAGATCCGGCTCATAGCCCTCCGGTACGTAGTTCCAGGGGTTGACGACCAGGATAGGCGCACCGGTCGAGGTGAAAAAGTGATTGACATCGTCGATCTCTACCTGCCCCCGCGCCATACTGCCGTCGGGTTTCAGGTAGTAGGTTTTCCCTTCCTCTTCCAACCAACCGGTGTAGAGCTTCCCGTCCTCCGTAAAGTAAAAACGCTTGCCATCCACATCGGCCCATCCGGTCAGCGGCGAGCCGTTTTCGTCCAAATAATAGCGGCTGCCGTCCAGCTCCAACCACCCGGTAACGAGAATACCGTCCTCCGAGAAATAGCAGGTCGTACCGTCGATCTCCTGCCAACCGGTCAGCGGTACGCCGTTGGCATAATAGCTACGGTCATCACCGGATCCCTGCCACCCGCTTTTCACGATCACGTTATCCACTTTGCCGGTAGACGTTTCGGCTTTCTCGGAACAAGCGCAGAGTGAGGATAACAGTAGCACCGCCACGCACAAATATGCAATTCGTTTCATAACACATCCGGCCTTTCGACATCGATTAGTTTCAGTATAACACCAAAATCGGTGATTGCAATATTTTCTCAGTGGATCAGCCCAACAAAACGTCTGTTATCAGCATCACGCAGAAGCCGACCAACAGCGCATACGTTGCCCCGCGTTCGTTGCCGTGGGCGTGTGTTTCGGGGATCATCTCATCGCTGATGACGTACAGCATCGTACCGCCGGCAAAGGCCAAAGCAAACGGCAGGATCGCCGAGGCGATGCTGACCGCAAAGTAACCGATCAATGTGCCGATAACCTCTACCAGACCGGTAATCATTGCACAAACAAAGGTCTTGCGCGGGGTAACACCCGCTGCCAGCATCGGACCGATGATGACCATACCCTCCGGAATGTTCTGCAGGGCGATACCACCGGCAATGATAAGCGCCTGCGAGGTGTTTCCCGAACCGAAGCCCACGCCCGCGGCGATGCCTTCCGGCAGGTTATGTATGGCAATGGCGGTCACAAACAGTAGCACCTTGCTTAAATTGGCGTTATGATGCGGTTCAATATCCGTGCCCATCAACCGATGCAGATGTGGTACGAGTTTATCGATCAGGTTCAGACACAAGGCACCGGTAAAGATGCCGGCAACGGTAATCAACAACCCATACTGACCACCGTAATCCAAAGACGGCAGGATCAGCCCCAGCACGGCCGCCGCCAGCATCACACCGGCCGCAAAGGACAGAACAATGTCGGAAAAGCGGTGGGATATCTTCTTGAAGGCAAAGCCGATGAGTGAACCGAATATCGTCGCTCCGCCAACGCCCAGCGCTGTCAGCAATACCAGTTCCATAGTACCACTCCTTTGTGAAAAAATCTCCCGCACTACACCGTACAGGCGTGGCGCGGGAGATCGTTTTTCCGTGATTATTCGGCGCTGAAGTTATCCTTACCCACGCCGCACACCGGACACTCGAAATCGTCGGGCAGCTCCTCAAACTTGGTGCCGGCAGCGATTCCGTTATCGGGATCGCCGAGCTCCTCGTCATAGACCCAGCCGCACACATCGCATACGTACTTCATAATTCGCTTTCTCCTTTCATTATAACACCAAAGACGGTGCTGTGTAAACCCTTGCCGCCAATTCTTGGTTAAGCATGTACAAGCTCTTGGGATCCGAGCCGAACAGCTCCATTTTGGTGATCAGGTCGTTGGCATTGGTCTCTTCCTCACCCTGCTCCTTAACAAACCAATCTAGGAACTGCATGGTGCGGAAATCCTTAACGTCGTACGCCGCAGCATAGATGTCGTTGATCAGTGAGGTGACGTACTCCTCATGCTCCAGACCGGCTTTCAGCACGTCCATGTGGCTATTAAGCTCCTTATCCGGCTTGGCGATAGCTTCCAGTGTCACCTTCTGGTTTTCGTTCTGCAGGTAGGTGTAGAACAGCATCGCGTGGTCGCGCTCCTCCTGCGCTTGGATCATATACCAGTTGGCAAAGCCGTCCAGGCCCTTATCCTCAAAGTAATTGGAGAATTCCAGATAAAGATACGCGGAATAGAACTCCTTGTTGATCTGTTCGTTGAGCAGCTTGTGTACCTTTGCATCCATCATTGTTATGATACCTCCGTTTTCATATTTTCTCCACCGCAGTGGGAATTACTGTGCAGACAATTCCTTGGCCAGTGCCGCGATCTGGGCGGAGCTTTCCTCGTTCAGAGCCGACAGGATCTTGACCGTGGTTTCGGTAAACACCAGATCCTTACTCTTTTCCAGTTTCTCGCGCATCACCTTAGCAGCCATCGGCACCCAGCTTCCGTTTTCGATCAGCGCCACGGTACGGTTGCTGAAATTGCGTTCGGTCAGATGATCGATAAATTCCCGCATAAACGGGAAAATGTCCGCGTTGTAGGTGGTGGTCGCCAGCACCAGCTTGCTGTAACGGAACGCGTCGGCGACGGCAGCCGCCATATCGCACCGTGCCAGATCGTACAGAACCACCGTCGGGCAGCCGCTTTCTTTGAGCGTTTTCGCGAGCAGTTGCACCGCTTGCTTGGTGTTACCGTAGATCGAGGTGTAGGCGATCACAATACCCTCATCTTCGGACTGATAGCTCGACCAGGTGTTGTAGAGACCGAGATAGTATCCGAGATCCTCAGTCAGTGCGGGGCCGTGCAGCGGGCAAATGATCTGAATATCCAGAGCGGCGGCCTTTTTCAGCAGACTTTGCACCTGCGCACCGTATTTGCCGACGATGCCGATGTAGTAGCGTCGGGCTTCGTCTGTCCATGGCTCCTGCGCGTCCAGAGCGCCGAATTTCCCGAACGCATCCGCAGAAAACAGCACCTTGTCTGTGTGGTCATACGTCACGATGATCTCCGGCCAATGCACCATCGGTGCAGTCACGAAGGTCAATTCGTGCTTACCGAGCGACAACGTATCGTTTTCCCCTACAACCAGACGGTTATCCGAAAAATCCGTACCGAAGAAGTTTTTCATCATCGCAAAGGCTTTCGCCGAAGCCACGAGCGTCGTTTCGGGATACGCCTTTGTGAAACTCATAATATTGGCCGAGTGATCCGGCTCCATGTGCTGAATAATAAGGTAATCCGGCTTCCGACCGTTGAGTGTGCGGGAAACGTTGTCCAACCACTCATCGGTAAAAGCAGCATCCACCGTATCAAAAATGGCGATCTTTTCATCCAGGATCACATAGGAGTTATACGATATCCCATGCGGTACGGCATACTGCCCTTCGAACAGATCGATCGCGTGATCGTTGACCCCTATGTACTTGATATCACTTGTGATGTTCATTGTATTCACCTCGACGCTGCAATACGTCAATTGTATCACTCAAAAAATCAATATTCAATACTTATTCCAGGATTTTTCCGTCGGTGGAGATCGTCACGACCTGCCACGGGATGAACTTACCGCTGGCCTGCAAGGCGCGTTTAACCGCGTTTTCAATACCGCCGCAGCAAGGCACCTCCATGCGAACGACCTTGACACTGCGGATATTGTTGTTGGCAATGATCTGCGTCAGCTTTTCCGCGTAGTCCCCCTCATCCAGCTTCGGACAACCGATAAGCGTGATGTGATTTCGGATGAACTCGTTGTGAAAATTGCCATAGGCAAACGCCGTGCAATCGGCGGCGATGAGTAGGTTAGCATCCTCAAAGTACGGTGCGTTTACCGGTACCAGCTTGATCTGGCAGGGCCATTGCGATAGCTGACTCGTCACGGCAGCGGGCTTTCCGAAGGATGACGGTGCTTCCCGCCGAATGGCTTTGGACTGTGTTCCGGGGCAACCGCAGGGCAGCTTCACCCCGAAGTTTGCCATCTTGGAGAGGCGTACCGCCTCCTCGTTGTAGGCCGGTGCTTCGCGTTCCTCAAAGGTGATCGCGTTGGTAGGGCAAGCCGGTAGGCAATCGCCGAGTCCGTCGCAGTAATCCTCGCGGGTCAGCTTGGC
>JAZNKN010000018.1:0-20417 GCA_045578625.1 Acutalibacteraceae bacterium
ACCGTAGGGAACGACCTGCGCGTCGTTCCACCCAAACCTGCGCGCTCCCTGCGCGGGGCATCGCAGTCACCATCAAAAAATCCACAACAAAACCCACATTTTCACCGCTCATTGTGAACAAATCTGTGGCTTGCACGTGGGATTGTGTTATTTTTTCTGCTTTTTCTTTGTTTTATATTGACAATGATGTGGTTTTGATATACACTGGAGACAGTGAAAAAGGAGGACTGTCTTATGTCGTCTTATTATACCGCTGACATTCCGAGAAGCGAGCGCATTCCGGCTTTGATCGCGCATCTGTTTGAAAAGATGCCCGAGATCGAGGCGGATCGCGCCGTGTTGCTTACCGAGTCGTATCGGCAGACCGAGGGTGAGCCGATCGTGCTGCGCCGTGCCAAGGCGTTTGCGCATATTCTGGAGAACATTCCGATCACCATCCGCCCCGGCGAGCTGGTGGTAGGCAGTGCGACCAAAGCGCCCCGCGGTTGCCAGGTGTTTCCGGAGTATTCGTACGAATGGTTGGAGGCGGAGTTCGACACCGTCGAGACCCGCTCTGCCGACCCGTTCTATATTTCGGAGGAGACCAAGGAAACGCTCCGCAAGGTGTATCCGTATTGGAAGGGTAAGACCACCAGTGAACTGGCCACCGCGTATATGGCACCCGAAGCCAAATTGGCGATGGAGCATAACATCTTCACCCCCGGTAATTACTTCTACAACGGCATCGGTCACGTCACGGTAGACTACGGCAAGATCCTCGCGCACGGCTACCGCATCATCATTAAGGAGGCGGAGGATGCCCTTGCCGCGCTGCACGTATCCGACGCAGACTACGCCTCGCGTCAAGCGTTCCTCACCGGTGTTATCATTTCCTGCAAGGCGGTCATCGCCTACGCCGGTCGCTATGCGGCGTTGGCACGGGAGCAGGCGGACGTCTGCACCGACGCGGTGCGCCGCGAGGAGCTGCTGCGCATTGCGGAAAACTGCGCGCGCGTTCCCGCAGAGGGCGCTCGCACCTTCTGGGAAGCCTGCCAGTCCTTCTGGTTCATCCAGATGTTGCTGCAGGTAGAGTCCAGCGGTCACTCCATTTCGCCCGGCCGTTTTGACCAGTATATGTACCCTTATTATAAGGCCGACCTCGACCGCGGTGCGATCTCGCGTGAGCAGGCGCAGGAGCTGGTGGATTGCATCTGGGTCAAGTTCAACGATCTCAACAAGGTACGTGACGCCGCTTCGGCAGAGGGCTTTGCCGGCTACAGCCTGTTCCAGAACCTCATCGTCGGCGGTCAGGATAGGGAAGGCCGCGACGCCACCAACGATATGGCGTTTATGTGTATGAATGCGACCATCCACGTTCACCTGCCGATGCCGTCCTTCTCGGTGCGCGTTTGGAACGGCACTCCCCACGAATTTATGATCCGCGCCGCGGAGGTCACCCGCACCGGTGTCGGCCTGCCGGCGTACTACAACGACGAAGTCATCATCCCCTCGCTGCAGAGCCGCGGCCTGACGCTGGAGGATGCCCGCAACTACAACATCATCGGCTGCGTTGAGCCGCAGACCCCCGGCAAGACCGACGGTTGGCACGATGCCGCGTTCTTCAATATGTGCCGTCCGCTGGAAATGGTGTTCTCCAACGGTGTGGATAAGGGCGTACAGATCGGTCCCCGCACCGGCGACGTCGCCGAAATGAAGACGTTTGACGAGTTCTACGACGCTTACAAGAAGCAGATGGTGTATTTCATCGAGCTGATGGTCAACGCCGACAACGCTATTGACCGCGCCCACGCCGAGCGCTGCCCGTTGCCGTTCCAGTCCTGCATGGTGGAGGATTGCATCGGCCGCGGCAAGAGTATGCAGGAGGGTGGTGCCATCTACAACTTCACCGGCCCGCAGGGCTTCGGTATCGCCAACATGGCGGATTCGCTGAGCGCGGTGCGCACGCTGGTGTTTGAGGAAAAGGCCTTCACGATGGCGGAATACCGCGACGCCCTGCGCGACAACTTCGGCAAGGATATGGACGCCCGCCACGCCGAGCAGCTCACCAAGCAGGTCGCGGAGGAGCTTATCAAGTCCGGCAAGATGCTGAACGCGGATGACATCCGCGCCATCTTTGAGACGGTGGTCAAGAACCCCTGTGGCGAAGCGCAGAAGCGGCGGTATCAGCAGCTGTTGGATCGCATCGAGGCGCTGCCTAAGTTCGGCAACGACATTCCGGAGGTGGATGCCTTCGCTCGCGACGTGGCGTATACCTACACCCGTCCGTTGCCGAATTACCGCAACCCCCGCGGCGGTATGTATCAGGCCGGTCTGTATCCGGTGTCTGCCAACGTACCGCTGGGTGCCCAGACAGGTGCCACTCCCGACGGCCGCCTGGCTTACACGCCGGTGGCGGACGGTGTCTCTCCGGCGGCGGGTCGCGATATCAAGGGCCCGACCGCGGCGGCAAACTCCGTCTCACGTCTGGACCACTTCATCGCTTCCAACGGCACCTTGTTCAACATGAAATTCCATCCCAGTGCCCTCGCCGGCCGTCACGGTCTGGAGAGCTTCGTCGCACTGGTGCGTGGCTACTTTGATCAAAAGGGCAGCCATATGCAGTTTAACGTCGTCAGCCGCGAAACATTGCGTGACGCACAGCTCCACCCGGAAAATTACAGATCGTTGGTGGTGCGCGTCGCCGGCTACAGCGCCCTGTTTACCACGCTGTCCCGTTCGCTGCAGGACGACATCATCAACCGTACCGAGCAGGGAGGATTCTGATGAGCGACCGTTTGCTATCCGTCACCGGACGCATCTTTGACATTCAACGGTTCTCGACGCACGACGGTCCCGGCATCCGCACGCTGGTGTTTCTCAAGGGCTGCCCCTTGCGCTGCCGCTGGTGCTGCAACCCCGAGTCCCAAGCCTACGAGATCCAGCAGATGACGCAGGGCGGTAAGACCCGCGTCGTCGGGCGGGACGTCACGGCGGGGGAGGTGCTGGCCGAGGTGCTGCGCGATCGCCCCTACTACACGCGTTCCGGCGGCGGCGTCACGCTGTCGGGCGGTGAGTCACTGGGGCAGCCGGACTTCGCCACCGCACTGCTGACGCTGTGCCTGAAGAACGGCATCAACACCGCGATCGAGACCGCCGGCTTTGCCGAAACCGAGGTGATCGACCGCTTCCTACCGCTGCTGGACCACGTGCTGATGGATATTAAGCACATGGACAGCCGCAAGCACGAGCAGTTCACCACCCGCCCCAACGAGCGCATCCTGCAGAATGCGCGCCACATCGCCGAGCGCGCCGACCATCTGGTCATCCGCGTGCCGGTGATCCCGACCTTCAACGATACCGAAGCGGAGATCGGCGACATTGCCGCCTTTGCCGCGTCCATGCCGAACGTACGCGAGCTTCACCTGCTGCCGTACCACCGGATGGGACAGGATAAATACACCGGCCTCGGCCGCCCCTACGCCATGGGGGATCTCACCCCGCCTTCGGCGGAACAGATGCAGCGCTTGCTGCGTGTGGTGGAATCCAGAGGGCTGGCCGCACATCTGGGAGGTTGATCCGATGGACTACGAAAATAAAACACGCATCATACAGGAGCTTGTCCCCGGCAAACAGATCACGTTGGCACACATCATCGCCAATCCGGACGAGATCCTGTACCGCAAGCTCGGGCTTGACCCGGCGGTGGATCACGCGGGCGCGATCGGTATTTTGACCGTCAGCCCCAGTGAAACGGCGATCATCGCCGGTGACATCGCACTCAAATCCTCCGGCGTGGAGCTTGGCTTTGTGGATCGCTTCAGCGGCACGGTCATCGTGACCGGCACGGTATCGCAGGTGGAAGCGTCGCTGAATGCCATCACCGAATACGCCGTGGAAAAGCTGGGCTTCGCGGTATGCCCGGTCACCCGCACCTGATGAAGCGCCTCTTACTGATCGGCCGCAGCGGTTGCGGCAAGACCACGTTGACGCAGGCACTGCGAGGGGAGAGGGTCACCTACCGCAAGACCCAATCCATCGCCTATGGCGATCTGCTGATCGACACACCGGGCGAGTACCTCGAAAACCACGACCTCGGCTGTGCGTTGGCGCTGTACGCCTACGAAGCGGACGTGGTGGGGCTGCTGTTGGCGGCGGATGATGACTACTCACTGTATCCGCCCAACATCACCTGTCTGGTCAACCGTGAGGTGGTCGGCATCGTTACCAAGATCGACAAAGCCGATCCCACCCGCGCCGAAAACTGGCTGCGCATTTCGGGGTGTAAAACGGTGTTTCACGTCAACTCTCACACCGGTGAAGGCATCCCCGCGTTGCTTTCCCATCTCGAACCCAAACAAAACCAACAAAAAAATCACGAAAACAAAGAAAAACCACAAATTTAATGTTGACTTATCCACACAACCGTGGTATGATAAGCTCAGAAAAATGGCAAAACACAGAAAATCCAAACGAAATACATAGCAAAAGGAGTCGGTAGTTATGGTAAACGAGTACGCTATCAAAAAAGAGATCTGTGAGATCGGCCGCCGCATTTACAACAAGGGCATGGTCGCCGCGAACGACGGTAACATCTCTGTGAAGCTCAATGACAATGAGTTCCTCTGCACCCCCACGGGTGTCAGCAAGGGTTTCATGACCCCTGAGTTCATCTGCAAGGTGGATGCGAACGGTAAGGTGCTGGAGGCCAACCCCGGCTTCAAGCCCTCCTCCGAGATCAAGATGCACATGCGTGTGTACAAGGAGCGTCCCGACGTGCAGTCGGTCGTTCATGCGCATCCGATGTATGCTACCGGCTTCGCCATTGCCGGCATCCCGCTGAGCCAGCCCATTATGCCCGAAGCGGTTCTGGGTCTGGGCTGCGTGCCGATCGCTGAGTACGGCACCCCCTCCACCGAGGAGATCCCGGACGCGGTCTCCAAGTACCTGCAGTATTTCGACGCGGTGCTGCTGGAGAACCACGGTGCGCTGACCTATTCGGACAGCCTGCTCGGCGCGTACCACAAGATGGAGTCGGTCGAGTTCTATGCGCAGCTGCTGTTCATCTCCAACCTGCTCGGCGGCCCGCAGGAGCTGTCCGATGCTCAGGTCAAGCGTCTGTATTCGATGCGTGCGCAGTACGGTCTGAAGGGTAAGCACCCGGCCGATATGTGCATCAACGCCAAGAGCGGCAAGCCCAGCTGCCACGGCTGCCGCACCAACACCTGTGAGAACGTCTGCACCGGCAGCGGCGCCAACGACGATATGGTCGCGGAGATCACCCGTCTGGTGCTGGAGAAGCTGGGTAAGTAAGCGGTGAACGGTATGGACGAAAAGGCATTGCGCGCTGTTGTGGATGCCGTCGTCCGTCAGGTGACCGGCAACCTCACGTTGGAGACGGCTCGCCGCCTGTCCGAGCAGGTTCGGGCAGAGGCGCAGCGTCTGGGCGTGAAAGCGGTGGTCGCGGTCGCAGACCGTGCCGGCCGGCCGATCTTGGTCGAATGTATGGACGACGCGTACATCGCCAGCTATGATATTGCCGTCAACAAGGCGTTTACCGTGACGGCACTGAAACTGTCCACTTCCGAGCTCAAGCCCTTGGCACAACCGGGCGGCTCGCTGTACGGCATCCAGTTTACCAACGAGGGCAAGATCGTCATCTTCGGCGGCGGTGAACCGCTGAAGGTGGGGGAGACCATCGTGGGTGGCTTGGGTGTCAGCGGCGGTAGTGAGGAACAGGATACCGCCCTTGCGGCATACGGCAAGCGAATTTTTGAACAGAGCGGAGGCAAATGATGATGGATATCAACTCCCAGAACATTGAAGAGATCGTCCGGCAGGTGTTGGAGGGGATGAAAACTCCCGCCGGTAGCAGCGCCCCCAAGGCGTCGGGCAACATTCCGGCGACGGCAAAGGTCGCGATGCTGACCGGTCTTGAGAAGTTCGAGGTCAAGGAATACCCCATGCCCACGGTGGGTGATGACGACATTCTCGTCAGGGTCGAGGGCTGCGGTGTCTGCGGCACCGACGCGCACGAATTCAAGCGCGACCCCTTCGGTCTGATCCCGGTGGCGCTCGGTCACGAAGGCACCGGCGAGATCGTCAAGATGGGTAAAAACGTTAAGAAAGACAGCGCCGGCAAGCCCTTGGCGGTGGGTGACAAGGTCGTCACCTGCATGATCTTCAAGGACAATCCGGACATCACGATGTTCGACCTGAACAAGCAGAACGTCGGCGGCGCGGACGTTTACGGCCTGCTGCCGGATGACGACATCCACCTGAACGGCTGGTTCAGCGATTACATTCTGGTGCGCGGCGGCTCGACGGTGTTCAACGTCAGCGATCTGGATCTGGATTCCCGCATCCTGATCGAGCCCTGCGCGGTGCTGATCCACGCGGTAGAGCGTGCCAAGACGACCGGTATCCTGCGGTTCAACAGCCGCGTGGTGGTGCAGGGCTGCGGCCCCATCGGTCTGATCTGTATCGCGGTGCTGCGTACCATGGGCATCGAAAACATCGTTGCCGTGGACGGCGAGGCCAAGCGCTTGGCGTTTGCCCGTGAGATGGGCGCGACCGCCACGGTCAACTTCAAGGATTTCCAGGGCGTTGAAGCCCTGGCGGGCGGTGTGCAGGCGGCGTTCGGCGGCTATCTGGCCGACTTCGCGTTCCAGTGCACCGGCTCTCCGGTAGCCCACAGCAACATTTACAAGTTCATCCGCAACGGCGGCGGCTTGTGCGAGCTGGGCTTCTTCATCAACGGTGGCGACGCCACCATCAACCCCCATTTCGACATTTGCTCCAAGGAGATCACCACGGTGGGTTCCTGGGTGTACACCCTGCGTGACTATGCCACCACGTTCGATTTCCTCAAGCGTGCCAAGGGTATCGGGCTTCCGATCGAGAAGCTCATCACCCACAAGTACCCGCTGGAGCAGATCAACGAGGCGTTGGCGACCAACCTGAAGATGGAAGGTCTGAAGATCGCCATCGTCAACCGGTGAGGTGACAGGGTATGCGTAACGCCACCGGAATCGTCGAGGTCTACGGACTGGTCGCCGCGTTCGTCGCGTGTGACGCCGGCTGTAAAGCCGCGGACGTCACGGTAGAAAACTTCGACAAAAACAAGCCGGCCAATGCCGATTCCATGCCGGTGCCGCTGATCGTGGCGATCAAGTTCCGCGGCACTGTCACCAACGTGGAAGCAGCAGTGGAGGCGGCTGTGGAAGCAGCCAAGCGTCTGACCGGTGTGGTCTCGACACACATCCTGACCAGCACCGAGGAAGACACCGAGCCGATGCTCAAAATCAACGCCTTTGATAAAAATTAACATAATGCAGGAGGATGAATGTTATGTCTAAAGAAGCTCTGGGTATGGTAGAAACTCGCGGTCTGACGGCTGCGATCGAAGCGGCGGATGCGATGGTCAAGGCGGCGGAGGTCACCCTGATCGGTACCGAAAAGATCGGCTCCGGTTTGGTGTCCGTCATGGTGCGCGGCGACGTCGGTGCTGTGAAGGCGGCTGTGGAAGCCGGTTCTTCGTCCGCTTCCAAGCTGGGCGAGCTGGTCGCTGTCCACGTCATTCCGCGTCCCCACGCCGATGTGGAGAAGATCCTGCCGAAGCTGTAAACTGAACTCAAGGAGAGTCCGTTATGAAAGCATTGGGCCTGGTAGAGGTCACCGGCGTTACGGCCGGGATCGACTGTCTGGATATCATGTGTAAATCCGCCAATGTGGAATTTGTCACTTGGGAGCGCAAGCTGGGCGGCCGTCTGGTCACGATCATCGTGCAGGGCGACGTGTCGGCGGTGACCGCCGCCGTGGAGAGCGCGGTGGCCGGCGCCATTAAAAGGCCGGCATCCTACGCGGTCATCGCAAGCCCCCACGCGGAAACGCGCCGGTTGGTCGAGCTGAGCGCCTCCCGCCTGACGAAAGGTAGGGAATAACCATGACAGAACAACTTAGTACCCCCGCGGTGGAAACCGCTGTTACAGAAAACCCCACACCGGTAAAGGAGGTAAAGAAAATGGCACTGGAAGCACTGGGTATGGTCGAGACCCGCGGTCTGGTTGCGGCGATCGAAGCCGCTGACGCGATGGTCAAGGCCGCCAACGTCACCCTGATCGGCACCGAGAAGATCGGCTCCGGACTCGTCTCCGTGATGGTCCGCGGCGATGTCGGCGCTGTCAAGGCGGCTGTGGACGCCGGTTCGTCGTCCGCATCCAAGCTGGGCGAGCTCGTCGCCACGCACGTCATTCCGCGTCCGCATGCTGACGTGGAGAAGATCCTGCCGGTTCTGAAATAAGTAACCCATAGTCATTTAACCATAAGGAGGTCACTACAATGGCACTGGAAGCATTAGGTATGGTCGAGACCAGAGGTCTGGTCGCCGCGATCGAAGCCGCTGACTCGATGGTCAAGGCTGCGAACGTGGAACTCATCGGCACCGAGAAGATCGGTTCCGGTTTGGTGTCCGTCATGGTGCGCGGTGATGTCGGCGCTGTTAAGGCTGCTGTCGATGCCGGCGCTTCTTCGGCATCCAAGCTGGGCGAGCTCGTCGCCACCCATGTCATCCCGCGTCCGCACGCAGACGTGGAGAAGATCCTGCCCTCGCTGAAGTAATCCGAGACCGGTACTTGGCTGACGGGCATCGCGCCCGTCAGCCGGATCCGGACGGGTACAACGTGTAACAGGAGGAACAGACAATGATCGTCGGTAAAGTGGTGGGCAGCATCGTGTCCACCCGCAAAAACGAAAACCTCATTGGTAGCAAATTTATGGTGGTAGAGCCGCTCTCCGAGCTGGGCGACGCCACGCAAAAGATCGTCGCGATCGACAACGTCGGTGCCGGTATCGGTGAGATCGTTCTGGTTGCCACCGGCAGTGCCGCGCGCATCGGCTGCAATATGACCGATTCGCCGGTGGACGCCGCCATCGTCGGTATCGTGGACAGCGGCATCGGTCTTGCCGGAGTGATGGACCATGACCCTCGATGAACTGAAGTCCGTCCTTCGTGACGGCGGTGTTGTCGGTGCCGGCGGTGCGGGCTTTCCGTCCTACGCCAAGCTGGATACCAAGGCCGACACACTCATCCTCAACTGCGCGGAATGTGAGCCGCTGCTCAAGCTACACCGTCAGGTGCTGGAGCGCTACGCGGCGGATATTCTGGGCACGTTGGATCTGGTTGCGAAAACCGTAGGTGCTACCTCGGTGATCATCGGCGTCAAGCGCTCGTATAAGCGCACGATCGACGCGGTGACTCCGATCATCGACACCTTTCCAAATATGACGCTTTGCCCGTTGCCGGAGGTCTATCCCGCCGGTGACGAGGTGGTGCTGATCTACGAGGCCACCGGCCGCGTGGTCGCCCCCGGTGCGCTGCCCATTTCGGTGGGTGTCACCGTGTTTAACGTGGAGACGGTATACAATATGTCGCGGCTGCTGTCCGGCAACGCGCTGACACACAAGTTCGTTACCGTCGCCGGTGAGGTCGCCCGTCCGGTCACGCTGCGTGTGCCGCTCGGTACGCCGGTCAGTCTGCTGATCGAAAAAGCCGGCGGCGTTACCACGGATTCTCCGGCGTACGTGTTCGGCGGCCCGATGATGGGTCGTCTGGGCAGTCCGGTGGAGCCGGTCACCAAAACGACCAACGCCGTGCTGGTGCTGCCGGAGGCTCACGCCATCGTGCAGAAAAAGCGTACCAAGCCGTTTATCGATATGAAGCGGGCAATGGCGACCTGCTGTCAGTGCAGCTACTGCACCGAGCTGTGTCCGCGTCACCTGCTGGGCCACCCCATTGAACCCAATCGGTTTATGCTGGTGGCTTCCAACGGTATCACCAACGATGCCACGCCCTACGTCAATTCGGCGTTTTGCACCGGCTGCGGTCTGTGCGAGATGTATTCCTGCAGTCAGGGACTTTCGCCGCGGATGCTGCTCACCGCCTGCAAAAACGGCCTGCGGCAGCAGGGCGTGCGTCCTCCCGCCAATGCGGTGTTGGAGCCGGTCAGTGAGGCTCGCTCGTATCGCCGCGTTCCGATGCGCCGGCTGATGGCGCGTCTGGGACTGGGAATGTACAACAAGCCGGCGTCGCTCTCGGAAGAGCGGATCACACCGCCGCAGCTTCGCTTGCTGCTGTCGCAGCACATCGGCGCACCGGCTAAGCCGCTGGTGCAGGCAGGTGACACCGTCACCGCCGGGCAGCTCATCGCAGCCGCCGCCGAAAACGCGCTCAGTGTCGGCCTGCACGCACCGCTTGACGGTGTGGTGGAGAGCGTGACCGACCGCGTCATCACTATGAACGTAAAGGAGGGGTAAGCCGTGAACAAAGCCATCGGTATGGTCGAATACAAGACCGTGTCGTCCGGTATGCGCGCCGCGGACCGTATGGTCAAAACCGCGGACGTGGACATTCTGGAAGCCAGCACGGTTTGCCCCGGTAAATTTCTGGTACTCATCAGCGGCGAGCTGTCCGCCGTTCGCGCGGCAGTGGACGCCGCGGCGACGCACGATCCCGAGCCGCTGATCGACAGCTTCGTGCTGGGCGCTCCGCACGACTCCATCTTCACCGCCCTGTATGGCACCGCCGACGTGGGCGATCCGGAGGCACTCGGCGTACTGGAAACGTTTTCTTCCTCCGCTGCCATCGTTGCGGCGGATATCGCCGCCAAGACCGCGTTGGTCGAGCTGATCGAGCTGCGGTTGGCGCGCGGTATGTGCGGTAAATCGTATCTGCTGCTCACCGGCGGTATCGCCGCGGTGCAGGCGGCGATCGACCGCGCTCAGTCCGGTGCCGGTGAAAACGGCATGTTCCTCGACAGTGCCGTGATCCCGCACCCCGACGAAAAGACCTGGAAGAGCATTTTGTAATATTCCTATTTGCCTTCCCCCTTGGGGAAAGGCGGAAAGACCAGCACCGCCCCATTGTACGTAAAGGAGGCCGGCCCATGCTCGCCATTGAACGGCGCAATACAATACTTGCCCGGCTGACGCTGCAGGGTAAGGTCATCGTGTCCGATCTCGCCCGCGAGTTCGATGTTACGGAGGAGACCATCCGCCGTGATCTTGAAAAGCTGGACAAGGAAGGACTCGCCAAAAAAACATACGGTGGAGCGGTTGCTAACCAGAGTGTGAACGTGGATCTTCCGTACAGTGTTCGCAAACGTGCCAACGTGGAACGCAAGCAGCACATCGCTGAGAAGATCAGCGAGATGATCCACGACGGTGACTACATTATGCTGGACGCCAGCTCCACGGCCATTTTCGTCGCCAAGTACATCAAGAGCCGTAAGAACATCACGCTGATCACCAACTCGGTCGAGATCCTGCTGGAACTGGCCGATAAGGAAGGCTGGAACATCCTGTCCACCGGCGGTGCGCTGCGTGCGGGGGCGCTGTCACTGGTCGGTGCCTCGGCGGAAAAAATGATTCGCGGCTTCCACGTTGACCTCGCGGTCTGCTCCTGCAAGGGCGTGGACATCAACATGGGTATTACCGATTCTAACGAGCGGGACTCCGAGATCAAGCAGGCGATCTTCGCCGCTGCCGATCGCAAGATCCTCGCCGTGGATGCAACCAAATTTGATAAGATCTCTTTCGTTCACGTGTGCGACACCGGTGAGGTAGACACTCTCGTCACCGATGAAGCACCCTCCGAGCGTTGGGTGGAATATCTCAAGCAAAAGCAAGTGGAACTGATTTACTAAAAGGAGTGATCTGCTATGGCAGCAACGATCTCTGAATCCGAGATCCGACAGGTGGTCAGTCAGGTACTTGACCGTATCCAATCCGCCCCGGCGGTGTCGTGGGACTCCACGCAGTACGGCGGTCGGAAGCTGATCGGTGTATACGACGATATGAATGAGGCGATCCGCGCTGCGGAAGCCGGCTATCGCGCCGTACGTGCGATGTCGGTGGAACAGCGTGAGAAGCTCATCACCGAGATCCGCCGTCTCACCCGCGAGGAAGCCGGTATCATGGCGAAGCTCGGCGTAGAGGAGACCGGTATGGGCCGCGTGGATCACAAGCGCGCCAAGCATCTGCTGGTGGCGGATAAGACCCCCGGCACGGAGGATATCGTCTCGGCGGCCAAGACCGGCGATAACGGTCTGACGTTGGTGGAGATGGCTCCGTTCGGTGTGGTGGGCGCGATCACGCCCAGCACCAACCCCAGTGAGACGGTCATCTGCAACAGTATCGGTATGATCGCCGCCGGCAACGGTGTGGTGTTTAATCCCCATCCCAATGCTATCGCGACCTCCAACTACGCGGTGGATCTGGTCAACCGTGCGTGTAAGACCGCCGGCGGTCCGGATGTGCTCGTCTGCTCGATGGCGAAGCCCACGCTGGAATCCGCGGCGATCATGCAATCGCATCCGTCCATCCGTCTGTTGGTCTGCACCGGCGGCCCCGGCGTGGTGCGCGCGGTGCTGTCCTCCGGTAAAAAGGCGATTGGTGCCGGCGCGGGCAACCCGCCGGTCATCGTGGACGATACCGCCGATATCCGGAAAGCCGGCCGCGATATCATCGACGGCTGCACCTTCGATAACAACCTGCCCTGCATTGCGGAAAAGGAAGTGTTCGCGTTCCGCAACATCGCGGACGAACTCATCTCGGCGATGCAGAAGAACGGTGCGTATCTCATCACCGCGGAACAGGCGGCGCAGCTTAACAAGATCGTGCTGGTGGAAAAGACCGACAAGAACGGCAAGGTCAAGAAGATCGTCAACCGCGACTGCGTCGGCCGCGATGCCGACGTGCTGCTTGCCAAGATCGGTGTATCGGTCAGCAAGGATATCCGCTGCATCATCTGTGAGACCGCGTTTGAGCACGACTTCGTGCAGCATGAGCTGATGATGCCCATCCTGCCTATCGTGCGGGTGGATAACATCGACGAGGCGATCGCGCTGGCGGTCAAAGCCGAGCACGGCAACCGTCATACCGCCCATATGCATTCCAAGAATATCGACAACCTCTCCCGCTTCGCGCGTGAGGTGGAGACTACCATCTTTGTGAAGAACGCCCCGTCCTACGCGGGTATCGGCTTCGGCGGCGAGGGTCACGCGACATTCACCATCGCCGGCCCGACCGGCGAGGGTATCACCTCGGCGCGCAGCTTCACGCGTCAGCGTCGCTGTGTGATGGCTGACAGCTTCCGCATTATCTGATGAAAGGAGCCATTCGGTATGGCTTACGATGCAAAACTGGTTCAAGAAGTAGTCAGCCGTGTGATGGCGGCGGTCGGTCCGGCCGGTGCGGCGGATAATACCGTTCCCGTCGGCGTGTCCAACCGTCACATCCACCTGAGCAAGGCCGACCTCGAAACGCTGTACGGCCCCGGCTATGAGCTGACCCCGATGAAGGATCTGTCCCAGCCCGGCCAATTCGCCTGCAAGGAGACGTTGACCATCATCGGTCCGTCGCTGCGTCCCATTGAGAACGTCCGCGTGCTCGGACCGGTGCGCAAGGCGTCGCAGGTGGAGATCTCCCGCACCGACTCGTTCGTGCTGAAGGTAAAGCCCCCCGTGCGCGAATCCGGTGATATCGCCGGTTCAGCGCCGGTCACCATCGTCGGCCCGAAAGGCATCGTGACGCTGAAGGAAGGCTGCATCATCGCCAACCGCCACATCCACATGAGCGAGGAGGAAGGCGCAGCCTTCGGTCTGAAAGAAGGCGATTACGTCACCGTCGAGGCGAACGGCGAACGCCGCACCACCTTCTACGACGTGCAGGTGCGTGTGAACAAAGCGTTCCGTCTGGAGATGCACATCGACACCGACGATGCGAACGCCGCCGGCATCGGCAACGGCACCCGCGTCAAGGTCATTAAATAACGAATCTCTGAAACACCGCCGTTCGGCGGTGTTTTTGCTTTGTCACGCTCGCACCGTCCCGTTGACTTTCTTTGACGATCTGCTATAATGGGTCTTTGAGGTGATCCCGATGCAAGCCGTAATGGAACAGGTACTGCTCCTGATGATCTTTGCCGCCGTGGGCTATGCCCTGTGCAAGGCACAGATCACAAAAAGCAGCGACGCGAGCATTCTGTCGCGTCTGGCGATCTACGTGTTTTTGCCTGCGATGTCGTTTAAGACCTACGCCACCAGCTTTACGGTGGAGTATGTGCGCAGCAATTACGTGGAGCTGCTGCTCTCGGTCGCGGTGGTCATCGTGCTGGCGCTGCTGAGTTTGCCGCTGTCGCGCTTGCTGACGAGAGACGGCTACAAACGCAAGGTGTACCATTACTCCATCACCATCGCCAACTACGGCTATATGGGCTACGTGTTGGCGGAAAGCCTGTACGGCGGCGAGATGCTGCTGGAGGTCATGGTGTATGCGCTGCCGCTGACCCTGTATGTTTACGGTATCGGCTATCCCACACTTACCAACGCCGGTGTGTCGGTGAAAAAGTTTTTCAATCCCTCCATCATTGCGTCTCTGCTCGGTATGGTGGTGGGGTTGTGCGACCTGGCGGTGCCCACGGTGGCATTGGATCTGCTCGGTAAGGCATCGGCGTGTGTCGGTCCGGTCAGTATGCTGCTCACCGGTATGACGCTGTCGGAATACCGTTTGCGCTCGCTGCTGTGTGACCGCAACACCTATATCGTCGCGGTGCTGCGCCTGCTCGTGATGCCGTCGCTGCTCGCCGGTGCACTGATCCTGCTTAACTTCCGTGAGGCGGTCATCCCGATGCTGATGCTGTACGCGATGCCTTGCGGTCTCAATACCGTGGTGTTTCCCAAATTGGTGGGCGAGCAGTGTGAGACCGGCGCCGGTCTGGCGCTCGTTTCCAGTATTCTCTCCTGTGCGACCATTCCCGTGATGTTGTTTTTCTGGGTATGATCCAAAGCGCCGCTCGGGCCAACGGACCGGGCGCCGTCTTGCTTTATCTGTCTTTTAACCAATCCGCCACCGTCTCCACCGCGTGCCGAAAGCCCGCGATCGCCACGGCGATGCGCTTCGGCAGGATCGCTTCGGCGGTATCTGCCGCTTTATCCGCCGCACGGTGCAGCGAGCCGATGTCAAACGACACCGTGCCGCCGTGCAGCGCTTTGTGAGTCACGTATTCTATGCGTACCGCGCCGCCGCCCGCCAGCAGGATGCTGACGGTCAGCACAAACGCCCACAGCGGCGCGGTCCATCGGATCGAACGTTCCATTTATGCCCCCAAGTCACACAGGACCTCGGCCAGTACACCGCCCAGCAGCTCACCGCTGTAGCAGGCTTCCTCCAAGGTGTTGGCGTTGCTGCCCACTTCAATGAGCAGTGAGCCGTTGGTCAGTTGTTGATTATAACGAGCGTCCGCCAACAGCAGCGGGCGGGCGAGGCCGGGGTAGGTTTGGTGCAGCCGCTGCTGCAGCCGCGCCCCAAAAGCGAGGTTTTCCGCCGTGTGGGTGTTCGGCGCGGTCTTGCTGTTGAGCATCCCCACAATGATCATGATCTGCGCGGCGTTTTTGCCGTTGATCTCGGCTGTCGGCTTGATGTAGGTGGTGCTGTCGGCATAGATCGCATCGCGGTGCAGATCCAGCACGACCTTAATGCTCGGATATTGTTTCAAATACGCCTGAATGGACGCCTTGGCGTGACCGTAAGCACCGTCGTACGGCTGATCGTGGATGGCGGTGTCGTGGATGACACCGATCCCCGCCGCCTCCAGCTGTGCCGCCACCTGCTTTCCCACGGCGACCATATTTTTTGTCGGGTCGTCGGTGCGGGTGGGGTCATCGGGATTGTAAAAGCCGGCGTCGTAGCTCATATAGCATTCGGTGGTATGCGTGTGAACGATCAGCACCTGTGGCTGCACGCTGTTTTGGGAAAGCCCCAGTGCCGGTGTGTGGGCGAGGCTGCTTGCGATATTCACCGATTTTCCGCTCTTGTTGCGGATGGCGACACCCTGCACGAAGCCGCTGCCGGCGCTCATTTGCTGGGTCTGTATATTACCGCCGCCCTCCTGACGCACCACGGTCGTCGTGGTGGTGACGGCGTGGCTTTGCACCGCTCCCAGGACCACGGTGGGGGTCGTCCCCGAAATGCGATCGGCGGCCGTTTCCCGCGTCATATAGCCGCTGAGAAGTTGTACGCTGTCGGCGGGTTGACGCAGCCCTGCCGACAGCAGCGCAGCGCGCTCGCCTACCAAACGTACGGTCTCCGGCGGCACGGTCAGCACCGCCGTCACCAAGCAGCACAGTGTTGCGGCAACGACGGCAAGTTGTCCGATACGGTGTTTTACGGTTTGTTTCATCTGGCTTCACCCGTACATCGTATGCGGGGAAAGCAAGGGATATTCATCGGGCGATCGCCAGCAGTTCCAGCGGCGAGTAATCCGGCTGCAACGCCGCGTGGACGGTCATAGCGAGCAGGCGGGAGGCGCGATCCACCATCAGGTCGATCTCACGCGGGGTCACCATCATGGCGCAGCCCCGCGGCGACACGGTCTCCGACGCCGTGCCGGTCAGATCGCGTGCGACCGTCTCGGCGTCCACCACCGTCGGCACACCCAAACCGATGACCGGAATACCCAACGTCTCACGGCAGAGGGCGCGGCGGTTATTGCCCACCCCCGAGCCGGGAGCGATGCCGGTGTCGGACAGCTGTACCGTGCAGCCCAATCGTGACAGGCTGCGTGCCGCCAACGCATCCACCGCGATGACCGCGGCGGGTCGTACCGCCCGACACACCCCTGCGACCGTTTCGCCGCTTTCCAGACCGGTGTTGCCCAGTACACCGGGTGCCATCACCGCGCAGGGGCGCAGATGCTCCAAGCCGATGCTGCGCGCCAGTTCGCCTGGAATATGCCGCGTCGCCAACACGCGGGCGGCGGTCAGCGGTCCGAGCGCATCGGGGGTAATGGCTTCGTTGCCGAGTCCGACGACCAGCACCGTCCCCTCCGGCGGCAGCAGGGAACGCAGATGCTTGCCGATAACCCGTGCCTGCGTTTCCAAAGCGCGCTCGTCGTCGGTCAGCGGCGGCAGGGTGGCGGTGAGATACACGCCCGGCGGCTTGCCCAACGCCGCAGCTGCCGCGCTGTCGGCGTGCAGTCGGAACAACGTTACGCCCTGCTCCGACCACTCGTGTCCGCCGCGCATTGCCGCACCGTCCGCCGCTTCCAGAGCCAGATCTGTCCGATATTGCACGCTCTCCTCACCTCAATGAGTAGTATCCGAAGAAAAAAACGTCTTATTCGTAAAAAAGGTATTGATTTTTTCAAACGTTCGTGTTATGATAACCAATGCGTGATTTATAAGTTAAGTCTTTTTCGAGGAGGTGTGACCATGCCCAACATTAAATCCGCTAAGAAGCGCGTCAACGTGATCGCTGTTAAGACTGCCCGCAACAAGGCCAACCGCTCCGTCCTGAAGACCGAGATCAAGAAGGCCAATGCTGCGATCGAGTCCGGCGCTGCCGATAAGGACATCGCTGTCAAGGCCGCTGTCAAGAAGATCGACCAGGCCGTTGCCAAGGGACTCCTGCACAAGAACACTGCTGCACGGAGAAAGTCCGCCCTCGCAAAAAAGGCGAATGCCTAAGTTTGCAACCAAATGCCCCGCTGTAACACAGCGGGGCATTTTTCGTAGTCAGCCGTTTGTAGCATCAAAAAAACGCACCGTCGCCGGTGCGTTTTTGCGTATTCGATGTGATCAGCCCGCCCGCCGCGCGGCGATCAGCCGCGGCAGCCAGTAGGTGTTGTTCAGTGCCTGCTCCATCGTGCCGCTGTCCTTGTTTTTGCAAGCCACGAAGCGGCTGTTGCCGATGTAGATGCCGGTAAACGTCGGGTTGCCGGTACCGTCCTCGCAGAACAGCAGAATATCGCCGGGCTGCAGGGAGTCGGTCGGGGCTTCGGTGCCGAAGTTCAGCACCGCCGACAGGGTACGGGATACCGTGTAGCCGCACTGCTTGTAGCAGTAGGTCACAAAGCCGGGGTTGTCAAACGCGTCCGGACCGGTGCCGCCGCCCAGGTACGGCGCGCCGACCAACGAGACAGCCAGCTCCGCCACCGCGGTGCCCACCTCGTTGCTGCCGCCGTCCGTCACCACGGTGGGGGCGGTAGAGGGCACGGTCGTTGTTGTAGTGGGTTTGGTCGTTTGCGTGCCGGTGGTCGATGTGGGAGCGGCCGCCTCCGTTGAGGGGGCGGCGGTCGTCGTGGTCGCTGTCGTCGTGGTAGTCTGACCGTCGGCCGCGGGTGCGCGGGTGATGGTGGTGATCTCCGGCTCATCGGGCGAACCGCAGCCACACAACAGCAGCGTCATCAGTGCCGCAAGGCACAGTGTACAAGCTAAGATACGTTTCATAATCGTCACCTCTCTCTAGATAGTATTGTAACGGAAATGCCTAAAAAAAGCAATAAATTTCTCAGTTCAGGGTCTAGCCTTTTTCTGGATAGTATGATACAATGACAATATATTGGCAATAAGGAGTTACTGTTATGGCTGAAATTCGTCCTTTCCGTGCACTGCGTTTTACCGAAGCAGCCGGCCCGCTGTCCGAGGTCGTTTGCCCGCCGTATGACATCATTTCGGAGGAGCAGCGCCTGGGATATCTTGCCCGCAACGCCAACAACATCATCCGTCTGGAGCTGCCGCGTGAGGGTGACGATCCGTACGCCCGCGCTGGTGAGGTACTGAACCGTATGCTGGCCGACGGTATTCTGGCTCAGGACGACAAGCCTGCACTGTATATTTACGAGATCGAGTTCTCTCTGGACGGCATGAGCGACATCAGTGCGATGTACGGCGGCACCTACCGCGTGTACGGCCTGATCGCACAGGTCCATCTGGAGGAGTTTGACAAGGGCATCGTGCTTCCGCACGAGGAGACGCTGTCCAAGGCAAAGCAGGACCGCCTGAACCTGATGAAGGCCACCGGCTGCAATTTCAGCGATGTGTATTCGCTGTACAACGATGCCGAGGGCGAGCAGACCACTGACGACATTCTCGCCATCGCGATGAAGGAGCAGCCGGTCGCTGTCGTCACCGACGAAGCCGGCTTGACCCACCGTCTGTGGGCGCTCACCGACGAGGGCTTGATCGGCGCCGTTCAGGCGCGTTTTGCCGATACCAAGCTGTACATCGCGGACGGCCATCACCGCTATGAGACCGCCATCAACTACCGCAACTGGCTGCGCGAGCAGGGTATGCCGGTGGGTGCGGACTCGGATTACATCATGATGATGCTGGTGGAGATGAATCACCCCGGTCTGGTGGTGTTCCCGACCCACCGCTTGCTGCGCGACCTGCAGGGCTTTGATCCCGCCGCGCTGCTCGCGGCTTGCCGTGACCGCTTCGACGTGGAGGAGGGCTTGCCGCTGTTCGCCATCGACGAGCGCTTGGAGCACGCCTATTTGAACGGTCAGCGTGCCTTTGCCTTCTACACCGGCGGCGATACCGCCGCAGTGCTGACCCTGCGCGATCTGTCGGTGATGGATGCCGAATTGCCGGATCTGTCCGAAGCGTCTCGCCGTCTGGACGTCAACGTGCTGCATACCCTCATTCTGGAGCAGCTGCTCGGCATCGACAAGGTCAATATGGCACAGCAGATCAACCTGACCTACACCCGCAGCCTGACCGAGGCGCTGGACGGTGTTCGCAGCGGTCAGTATCAGGCCACCTTCCTGCTCAACCCCACCCGCGTATCCGAGATCCGCGACGTGGCGGCGGCAGGGGAGAAGATGCCCCAGAAATCCACCTATTTCTATCCCAAGTTGATCACCGGTCTGACTGTCAACCGGCTGAAATAAACGTAAACGAGAGGAGATTACCGGCATGGTTCGCAAACTGACATGGTTACTCTGCATCAGCATCCTGCTGTTGGCCTTGTGCGCCTGCAGCAAACCTTCCAAGGATAAGGAAGGCAACGATGATACGACTCCCACAACCACCGACAATGTGGTGACGACTACGACCGAGGCACCGGACGGTCCGGTGGTGACCGACAGTGAGACCGGCACGACCGTGACTACCAATGCGGGCGGCGAAAACAAGACCACCACGACTACTACAAAGAGTGGCGGCGGCATTGTCGTTGTTCCCGACGAGGATGTCATCGTGGACGACGAGCCCGACGAGGGAGACACACCGGTGACGACTACGACCACCACGGCGGCGAAGTCCACCGGCAAAACCACCACAACGACGAGCGTGGCAGCCAAGCCGACCACGATCACGACCACGACTACCAAGGCAACCACGACCACGACCACCAAGGCGACCACGACGAAGGCTACTACAACCACGGCGACCACAACCAAAGCTACCACGGCCTCGACGACCAGAAAACCCGGCTGGACCCCGTGGGTGTGATAAGAACCAAGATCCCCGCCGCATCGCACGATGCGGCGGGGATCTTTTGTTTGCACAAGCCTGTTGCCACACCGAGGGGGTGACCATCGGTCGCCCGTCCTCAATCCTTCCCCTCGGAGGGGAAGGCGGTACGGCAAAGCCGTGACGGAT
>JAZNKN010000019.1:0-4826 GCA_045578625.1 Acutalibacteraceae bacterium
TCCTCCTTAGATATTATGGAATGAGCGGGAGTTCCTTCGCGCAACCCATTGTTACTCCGTAGGGAACGACCTGCGTGTCGTTCCGCCCAAGCCTGCGCGATCCCTGCGCGGGGCGTCGAAGGCACCGCCCCCTACGATGCCGTTTTGGGGTTGTAGGGGGCCATGATAAGTAGGGGCGGCAACCTGCCGCCCGCGGGCGACTGATAGTCGCCCCTACAAAATCACCTATACAATCAGCATCGGGCGAATGCCCCACGGGGCGATCTCCCCGCACAACCTCACCCCAGCACCTCGCGCAACAATGCCGCGCGCTCCTCCTCGGGCAGCGCGTCGTACACGGCACGGCTGCGGCTGTCCAGACCGTCGACCACGTCCTCGGTGCTGAACGCCTCGTCCGTCGGCGCACCTACCGCCTCGTTCGCCTGCTCCATCTCTCGAATGAGACCGGTCACGTCCGGCACGGTGCCGCGGGGCAGGCGCTTGAGATACTGCACCGCATCAATGACCTGACGGTCAAACAGATTATCCAGCGTGCGGATCGACTCACTCTCGCTCCACAGCGTAGACGCGCCCACGTCCACCCGCGCACTGATGAGCAGCTCGCGGTAGCGCTTGCCGGAGAACGGCAGGTACCACACGCTGTCGCCGTCCTGCACCTTCAGGTAGCGGTCGCCGTAGTGCGTCACCCAGAACTCCGCCCAGATACGCGCGATGTCCTCCAGAAAACCGTAAAAGCGGTTCTGCACCGTCTGCATCGGCAGCGTCGCCGCCTCGCGCACCGCGATGATCGCGGAGGTGTTGTCGGGCGACACGTCGCCGAGGGCGCTGTCGTTCGCGCCGCTCTGGGTCAGCGTGTTGGTGATGAGCGAGGCGATGTTGTTATCGAACGCCGGCGCAAAGCTCGGCGGGTCAAGATAGCGCATCGCGCTCTGCACATCGGACGCGCCGCCGAACACCTTGATGATCTGCCCCGGCTCGTTACTGAGCGGCTGCTGCACGATGTCGCCGTTGACCACCAGCATCGGCATACCCATCATCATGACCGCCCACACCGACGCGGTGAGCATCCGGTTGATGGCGATCTGGTTGGGGATGAGGTACGTGACCTCGCTCTCGCCGTAGGCGCAGTTTTTGCGGCGCTCCCACGAGAATTTCGCCAGCGGGTACAGCCGCAGACCGATATCCCAATCGCGGCGCACCGTCACGCCGCGGCAGACCTGCACCGCGCGGATGTGCCAGTTGCCGTCCGCGTCGTAGTGGCGATACAGCTTGGTCAGCAGCAGCGCGCGGCGGGTGTCGGCCTGCTCCACCGTGCCGTAGTCGCCCGACTGATAGCCTGTCTCGCTGTCGGCGGTGATGCGCTCGATCTCGGCAGCGGGGCGGTGATGCGCCCGCGCGATGCGGCGGATCTCCTCCACCCGACGGCGCTGCGCCAGAATGATGTACGGCTGCTTCTGGATATCGTCGCAGGACGGATCGCCGAAGTAGACGTTTTCGATGTCCAGCACCTCGCAGGCGATGTCGCCGCGGATGGGCTGACGGCGGGCGGTGTCGGCGTACAGACCGGTGTTGATGCTCTCGTCCCAGTAGGTGTACAGCACCCCCGTGCCGGTGACGTAGGCGTCCCGCAGGGCGCGCTCGCGCAGTTCGTCCAGCCGCACACGCTCGGCGGTGGCGCGGAAGTAATCCGACAGCGCCGACAGCACAAGGTTGATCTCCTCGTCGTCGGGGATCGGCGCGCCGAACGAGGGCAGCATCCCGCCGGCGGCGAAGCCATCGCGCACCTGATGTACCCGACGGCGCAGCTCCAGCGTATTGGGAACGCCCTCCGCGGAGTAGTTGACCGTGACCGGCGACGCGCCGACCACCGCCATTTTGTAGTCGCCGATGCGCTTGATGACGTTGTGGCGCACCAGCGGGCGGTCGTTGCCGCAGCGAGCGCCGTGCCATTGGTCGCCCACCATAAACCGCTCATTGACGCGGTTTTGCTCATACATACCCCGCGCGCCGAGGCCCGCCTTGTACGAAACGCCCTGCTCGTACTCCGCGAACACCTGCACCGGGTCACACCATTTGTTCATTCGTTGTCCTCCTGTGTTATATCGGTCGTACACCCGCCGAGGGTTGCACAAACCCCAACCAAGATCGTAGGGAACCATATACGCCTCCCCTTGTAGGGGGCGGTGCCCTCGACGCCCCGCCAAATTCCGCACGATCCCATTGCAACACCGTAGGGAACGACCTGCGTGTCGTTCCGCCCAAGCCTACGCGATCCCTGCGCGGGAGGGCACAGAGGCCCTCCCCTACCATGCCGTTTTGGGGTTGTAGGGGCGGCAACCTGCCGCCCGCTTATGGGATAGGGGAGCAACCCGCCGCGCGAAAGACGGAGGGAGTCCCCCTGCCTCCCTCTTTGAGGGAGGTGGCACGGCGCAGCCGTGACGGAGGGAGTCCCTGCCGCAGCAGCCGTTACCTACAACGCTTACGCGTTGTAGGTATACGCATACACGCCCGCCTGCTGGCTCTTCTTAACGAGCAGGTCGTAATAGAGACGGTAATCGAACTTGTAGGCATCTGCCTTCTGGTTCTGATCCGGCGCAAAGGAGCGCAGCTTCTCGGTCTTGCGAATGAGCGACGCGCCCTTCTTGGGCATCACCAACGCACCGATGGAGGACGCACCCTCTGCCGGCGCAAAGCCGCCGTCGGTCTCGCCCTCGGTCGTGCCGTCGTTAAAGGTGTAAGCGGTCTTCATGCGCGAGGACGGCACCGGCAGGATCGCCACGTTGTCGATGTGACCGACACGGGTGGTGATATCGCCCTTGGTGAACTCGTCAATGCGGATGTGGCGGCTGATCTCCGGCGTCGCCATCAGCGCGTCGTACACGGTGGGATCGAGGAACGCCACCAGTGCCTCGTCATAGCCGACGGTGTCGCGCACCTTGCTGATCATCGCCTGAAGCAGCGCGAACACGCCGTTGTCGATGGTCTTGCCGTCGGGCAGTGCCACCGTCTGGCTGTTGTCGGCGGCCACGCCGGCGAGCTTGGACAGGCAGTAGGCGTCCACCTCGGGCACGACCTTAGTGCGGACGAACTCGCCCAGCACCTGACCTGCGAGGTTGGCAGCGCCGGCCTCGTCCTCATCCTGAGCGTCCAGCATAAAGGAACGGCCGCGGTCCTGCGTCAGCGTGAAGGAGGTGTTGGATACCGTCACCGAACCGTCGGCGAAGCCGGTGGTACGGTCGTAGTCGCCCAGACCCGACAGCTCCATATCCGGGATCAGGACGGTGTGTGCGCCGACGAACTTGGCGCGCAGCGCGTTATCGGTCAGGAAGCCGG
The DNA here is from genome assembly GCA_045578625.1 of Acutalibacteraceae bacterium. Lineage (GTDB taxonomy): Bacteria > Bacillota > Clostridia > Oscillospirales > Acutalibacteraceae > RGIG3009. Next base: position 3,334 of record JAZNKN010000019.1, read on the forward strand.
TCACGGCGCTCTGGACGAACAGCTTGTCCAGCTGCTCGGTGAGTTTGCTTGCATAAGTAATGGAATTCGACATGGATCATTTCTCCTTTCGTTATGGGAACGCGTGTTACCGTCCCCACAGCCCCCGCATCATCGCGGAGACCACCGGGGACATCTCCTCCGCCGCACCGGCGGCCTGTGTGCCGGTACTGGCGGCTGCGGCAGCGCTTTGCACCGCCTGTTCTGCTGCGACACGGCACCGCTCGCGGTGTTCGTGTCGCAGATAGGCATCCAGCAGGGAGATCCCGCTCTCGGCCGCTTCGCGCAGCGCCTCCGGCGGCAGGGTATCAAACCCGCCCACCGACGGCACCTCGCGCCGCAGCTCCAGATATTGCTCCGCCAACCGCTCGGCGAGGGCATCTGCCTCGTAGGGGCGACCATCGGTCGACCGCGGAGGTTCTGCCATACTTGCGGGCGAGCACTGCTCGCCCCTACAGGCTTCCTCCGAGCCGCTTGTCTCCCCGCGCAGCCCCTCGACCAGCGCGGACAGGCTCTTGCCCTCGCGGGCGGCGACCTCGCGGAGGGTCACAAGCAGCGGTTCCACCGTGTCGTACTTCATGCCCTTCTGGGCATAGCGTGTCGCGTCCTCACGCGAAAGGGTGTACGTCTGCTTGTTGAATTTTACCTCCAGCGTGTCATTTGCCCCCTCGGATGCGGGGTTTTCTGCCTCCCCTGACAGGGGAGGGGGACCGCCGCAGGCGGTGGAGGGGTTTCCTTCGTCCGCGGTCGGCGTCTCCTCGGCGCACACCTCTGGTTGGGTGCTTGCCGTGTTCGGGATCTCGTTCATCGGTCAGTCTCCTTTCACTGTGGTTGGCTTCAGGTCTGATCGTCCTGCTGTGCATAACCGTCGTAATTCATAAAGTTGCGGTATTCCCGCAACGCCCGCTCGGCACGGCGGCGGGTCTCCTCATCGGGTGTCGGCGCGGCGGTCGGCCGTCTCAGCCGCGGCATCACCTGCGGCAGCACCGCCACCGCACACCCCAGAATAAAGCCAATGATAAACAACATACGCGATCTCCTTTCGTTGTTGTGCAACCCCTACCCATCCCATCCGCCGTGAAGGTCGGCGGGATGTACCGCGTCGTACCGACGGCGGGGCGGGGCTTCGGGCGGGGCGGGACGAAAATACGTAATATCCTCCATCGCATACCGCAACGCGTCCATCAGGTGATCGTCGCCGCGACGCGGGCGGTTGACGCTGCCGTCCTCGCTCTTTTCATAGTCAATTAAACTCCATGTGGCGCCCTCTCTAAAGTCCACCTGGATCCAGGGAATTTTCTCAGGATCGCTATAGTCATAGATTTTGTCCCCGCCTTCGGTGGTTTCATAAGGCATGTTATCATAATCTATGTCCATTACGGGGCCGCGATTCCAGCTGGAGTCCACCAGCTTTTTAACGCTGCCGTCAGCGTCTATCAGCATGTGAGCCTCATAGCTGTTCACGGAAAACTCGT
>JAZNKN010000020.1:0-81158 GCA_045578625.1 Acutalibacteraceae bacterium
GTGAGGTTTTGCAGACGTTGGTTAGAGATCGTTTATAAATCCCGCAGTCGCGGGCAAACCGCGATAGCCCTCTTGTTAAGGAGGCTATGCGGGCGGGGTGACCACGCCCCTACAGGGGACAACATCGGATTTCTGCGAAACCGATTCGGGAGGGCACAGAGGCCCTCCCCTACGGTGCCGGTTTCATATTGTAGGGGAGGGGTTTTTCTCTCCTGTGGAAACTGTGGAAATTGTATCTATCCGCCACTGTTTAATCTTTGCAAAACAAAGCAAACAAGGCAAGTGCACCGGCTGCTTCTGCGTGGAACGGGAATTGACAGAATGTGTCGGATGTGTTAGGATGAAAAGGGATGTAAGAGGGGGTAATACCAGATGAAACGATATATTGCACTGCTGGTCGTCGGTGTGCTGTTGTTGTCTGTGTGCGGCTGCGCCAAGACGCCGAACACCAAGAATGGTGATGCGTCCAAAACCAAGGTCACGACCGCGACTACGACCACAACGGCCACAGCGACCACCACCGGCGACGTGACACCGACCGGTTGTGCGCACATGCGGTTGCAGGCAGCCACCTGTACCGAGGCGGCGAAGTGTCAGGATTGCGGACAGACCGAGGGCGAGGCGCTTGGGCACGATTTTGTGGAAAAGAACTGCACCCGCTGCGGCAGAAAGAACCCTGCGTATACGTCGCGTGTAGACGTCATCGGCATCACACTGGATCAGACCGAAGCGGATCTGCTGATCGGCGAGACGGTATCGCTGGTTCACACCGTTAATCCGAAAAACGCCACGGACAAAACCGTGACCTGGAAGACCTCCAATCCGTCTATTGCGACGGTGGATGCAAACGGTGCGGTAACGGCGATAGCGGTCGGCGAGGCGACCATCACCGTGTCGAGTGTCAACGGCAAGACCGCGATCTGCAAGATCAAGGTGCAGGAGATCGTGGTGGAGATGCCGATCTTTCCGACCGAGCTGATCTACAACGCGCAGCATAACGACGTGTCGATCTTTTTGTTGATGGAGGATATTGAATACACCTACACCAAGACCGCGGCAGACGGCGGTACGTTGCTCATCCTGTTTGACGGTTGGCTGTCCTACGCCGGTGACGGTCACGGTGGCTACACCTACCCCGAATTCGGTTGGCGGCTGCGCGACGACAGCGACGCCATTGTGGCGGAGGATATTGCCCGCGGCGAAGAGGCGCTGACGATCGGCAACTCCATCGTCGGCCTAACGGCGGAGATTCCGTCGGTGAAGCAAGGGCGGTATCGTTTGGAGCTGTACAACCTGTACGTGAGAAAGTAAAAACACACCCCGAAGCGACTTTGTCGCTTCGGGGTGTTTCTTATGATTGATCGGCAGGTTGACGTTTGGCAAGCCGTGCGGCGATCAGCTCAAGCAGGGCGGTGAGCAGTCCACCGCACAGCACGATGAGTCCGACCTGACCCCACGGAACAGCGGCAAGACCGCGCAGAAATAGCTCGCCGTCGGCGTTTTGCAGCGTCGGGGCAATGATGACGATCGCCCAAACCGCCGCTGCCAGAGCCACAACTTTGGCAAGAAGCGATACTGTGAAGGCCGCTCTGCCGGTGCTGTGGCGCGGGGTGGCGCGGGTCACGGCGCTCCCCTCAAAGGACAGTACCCGCGAGATGTATACCGCGCCAAGTACCAGAATGACGATCTCCGGCAGCATATAGGTGGCATTGTAGGAGAGGGAATAGATGGCGGCTTGTGCGGTGGGGACCGACAGGCCTGCCCACACGGTACAACCGGTCAGCACGTGGCACAAATACCGCAGGGTGCCGGTAACGGCCGAGGCGAGTGCCAACGAGGTGCTTTGCGACAGACCGGGGCGGCGGAACAGACCCGCCAATCCCAACACAGCAAAGGCAACGAGGTAGTCAAACAGGAGGATCATGACGACCGGAACAAAGCCGGTGGCGTAGGACAGATTATCCATACCCAACAGCATTTGGATGAGGCCATAGGCGAAGGCAGAGACGAGTCCCCAACGCGTGCCGTAGCGGTAAGCGATGAGGATGAGGGGCAGCATGCTGAAAGCAGTGACGCTGCCGCCATAGGGCATATCGACGATCTTGACAATACTGAGCACCGAGGCGAACGCCAGCATAATGGCGCTTTCGGTCAGGCGGTACGCAGTACGGCCTACTTGCTTAGACATTCTACAACTTCCTTTCTTTCGGCGGTTGCCGTCCTTGAACAAAAAAGACACCCTCCCGAAAAGGAGGGTGTCCCGAAAACACATAGCGTATGCGCCCTGCAGTGCGCCTACACGTGATAACATCCCTCCGCCGGCATTATCCGGATCAGGTTCCAGGGTTAGAAGCGTTGCTTCCTCTCAGCCGATTACTCAGCACCCCTTGTTCAATTGCGCTCATTGTAGCACAAGCCACGTGGCTTGTCAAGCGCAAAACGGAAAATCTTGGTTTACGCCAGACGCTTAGCGATCTCGTCGAGGAATTCCACCGAGCTGACGCGGCGCTTGTTCTCCAGCGTGGACAGCAGATACAGGTCGCCGGTCATCACGCCGTCCTCAATGGTCTGCAGCGTGGCGCGCTCCAGACGGTCGGCAAACGCGACCAGCTCCGGCAGCTCGTCCAGCTCACCGCGCTTGCGCAGCGCACCCGACCACGCGAAGATGGTGGCCACCGAGTTGGTGGAGGTGGCTTCGCCCTTGAGGTGCTTGTAATAATGGCGGGTGACGGTGCCGTGGGCGGCCTCGTATTCGTACAGACCGTCGGGCGAGACCAACACACTGGTCATCATCGCCAACGAGCCGAACGCGGTGGCGACCATATCGCTCATCACGTCGCCGTCGTAGTTCTTGCACGCCCAGATAAAGCCGCCTTTGGAGCGAATCACGCGGGCGACCGCGTCGTCGATGAGGGTGTAGAAATATTCGATGCCGGCGGCTTCAAATGCGTCTTTGTACTCCGCCTCGTAGATCTCGTTGAAGATATCCTTGAAGCGATGATCGTAGATCTTGGAGATGGTGTCCTTGGTGGAGAACCACAGATCCTGTTTCTGGTCCAATGCGTACTTGAAGCAGGCGTGGGCGAAGCTAGTGATGGAGGCGTCGGTGTTGTGAACGCCCTGGATGATGCCGGCACCGTCAAAATCGTGGATGGTCTTGCGGTCGGTGCGGCCGTCCGGATAGGTGACGACCAGCTCCGCCTTGGCGGAGCTGTCCACGTACAGCTCGGAGTTCTTATACACGTCGCCGTAGGCGTGACGCGCCAAGGTGATGGGCTGCTCCCACGTGGAGACGCTGGGGGTGATGCCCTTGACCACGATGGGAGCGCGGAACACGGTGCCGTCCAACGCCGCACGCAGCGTGCCGATGAGGCTCTTCCACATTTCCTTCAAGTGGTATTCCTCCACACGCTGAGCGTTGGGGGTGATGGTGGCACATTTGACACCGACGCCATACTTTTTGATGGCGTTGGCGGCGTCCACCGTCACCTGATCGTTGGTCTCGTCGCGATACGGCAAACCGAGGTCATAGTATTCGCATTTGAGATCCACAAACGGGATCAGCAGACGGTCTTTGATCTCTTTCCATAGAATGCGGGTCATTTCGTCGCCGTCCATTTCGACGAGCGGCGTTTTCATTTGAATCTTTGCCATAGGTAGTTCTCTCTCCCTTTTTTGAACTATGCCTTACATTATAGCCGATTTTGCAGAATAGCGCAACTGTTTTTGCTGTTTTTCTTGCGAATGACGAAGAACTGTTGTATACTGATACTGTATAGCACCCAAGCGAGGCAGGTGAGATCGTGTACCAACCCCCTTTTGAACAGCCGTTCTTTACGCCCTCTCCGGAGCAGGTGGCGCGGCAGCAGATGAAACGCGACGCGAATTTCGTCGGGTTTGTGCTGTTGGCGCTGATGGCAGCACAGCTGCTGCTGTCGATCGTGCTGAGCGCGCTGCAGGTGTTCGGGATGATCTCATTGTCCGGTATGGATAACACCTCGTATATGTTTTTCAATATGCTGACCTATCTGCTGTATCTGGCAGCGCCGGCGTTGCTGGTGGCACTCATCACACGGCGGCGGCAAAATCCGTTTCCCACACGGCGCGTGAGCATCGGGAATTATGTGGTCGCGCTGTTCGGCGGGATGATGCTGGCTGTAGCGGCGAACTACGTGACGAGCTATCTGATGATGCTTTTGGAGTCGGTGGGAATTCCGTATCCGGAAATCCCCCAGAACCAATCGGGAACACCGACCAGTCTGGTGCTGAACCTGATCTCCACCGCGATCCTACCGGCACTGTTGGAGGAAATGGTAATGCGTGGGTACGTGCTGGGGGCGTTGCGTCCCTACGGCGATAAACTCGCGGTCGTTCTGTCGGCGGCGTTGTTCGGGTTGATCCACGGCAACGTGCTGCAGCTGCCGTTCGCGTTTATGCTGGGTCTGGCGTTGGGGTGGTTGGTCGTGCAGACCGATTGCATTTGGCCGGCGGTGCTGCTGCATTTCGGCAACAACGCGATGTCGGTACTACTGGATTACGTGGAGCTGGCGGTGGGCGATAACGCTACCGCGACGGCGCTTACATTTCTCATTCTGGCGGTCGTGGGGACCGCTACGCTGATGGCGGCGTTTTTGTCAAACAAAAAACGGAGCGGTGACCTACTGCGCCCGATCGGCAACGGCGCAGGGTTGATCCCTGTGTCACAGCGGGTCAAGGGCATCCTTACCGCGCCGGCAATGATCGTAGGAGTGGGTGTATGGTGCGTGATACTGATCCGATCCATGCTGAGCTGATCGGCCGCGAGGCGGACGAACAGTATATGCGGCAGGCGTTGGCGCTGGCCCGCGAAGCGGCTGCCGAGGGCGAGGTGCCGGTCGGTGCGGTGATCGTGCGGGACGGTACGGTGATCGCCTCCGGACGTAACCGCCGCGAGGGGGACAAGCAAGCGCTGGCACACGCGGAGATCGAAGCGATCTACAACGCCTGCGCGGCGTTGGGCGGCTGGCGGCTGTCGGGTTGTACGCTGTACGTGACACTGGAGCCGTGTCCGATGTGCGCCGGTGCCATCATCAACGCCCGTGTTGATCGGGTGGTGTACGGTGCGCCCGATCCTAAAGCGGGCTCCTGCGGCTCGCTGACCGATCTGTTCGCGCTGCCGTACAATCATCGGCCGGAGACCGACCGCGGTATACTCGAGGAAGAGTGTGCCGGTGTGCTGCGTGACTTTTTCCGCTCGCTGCGGCGGCGGGACGTATAACCAAGGCTTACCGACGGAGGACGCGTATGGAAGACCGCGATCTTGACTTTAAGGGCAGGCATTTTCAGTTTATGTATTCTCTGGAGGCAAAGCCCGAGCCGGAGGATTTCTTTATGCACGCGCACGAGCGGTTCGAGCTGTTCCATTTTGTTTCCGGCAACGCGAAGTATCTGGTCGAGGGTACGGAATATACCCTCACCCCGCACGACACGCTGCTGATGCGGCCGTTTGAGGTACACCGTCTGGTGTTGGTGGACGACAGCGTGCCGTACGAGCGTATCGTCGTGCATTTTTCGGCGGATATGCTGGGCACCGACGAGGAGGCGAAAAGCGCGTTGTTGCGCCCGTTTTATGGACGCGAGTTGGGACGCGGCAATCGCTATGAGGTTTCGGATTTTTCGGGAGAGGGTTGGCCGTTTCGCGGCGATATCTCCAAGCTCATCGACCGCTTGGGTGACGACGCTGACGTTTTTATTGCTTCCAAGGTGCGCTCGTTTCTGGCGGAAACGTTGCTGCCTTTTGCCAAGCGCGATCGCAACGAAACGCAGTTTTCCGTCAAGATCTCCGGCGTGTTGGAGTATATTAACGCAAATTTGTACGAGGATCTTTCGGTGGCGCAGATCTGCGAAGCGTGTTTCCTGAGCCGCGCGCAGCTCAACCGCCTGTTCAAATACGCCACCGGTACGTCGGTGTGGCAGTATATCACCACCAAGCGGCTGCTACAGGCAAAAACGCTCATCCGATCGGGCGAGCGTCCCACCGACGTGTACGATCGGTGCGGCTTTACGGAATACTCCTCGTTTTACCGTGCCTACAAGGCGAAGTTTGGAAATTCGCCCGAGCAGGACAAGGCTAAGGGGGTTCGCTCCCTTTCTGGCGACCCATTTCCTTGAAAAGAGCGAAATTGCAATATAATTGGACAAAATTGCAATGGAAAATAGCAAAAAACCTAATACAATGGGCATATACAAGGAGGGATACGACATGAATACCAATTATTTGCTGCGTACCCCCGCGGCGGAAGCGTTGTATGCCAAGGTAGCTAAGCTGCCGATCATTGACTATCACTGCCATTTGTCCCCGAAGGAGATCGAGGAGGATGCGCCGTTTACGTCGATCGGTGAGCTGTGGCTGAGCGGTGACCACTATAAGTGGCGCTTGATGCGTGCGGCCGGTGTCGAGGAAAAGTACATCACCGGTGATACCCCGTATCAGGAAAAGTTTCGCCATTTTGCCGCGGCGCTGTCGCTGGCGGCGGGCAGCCCGCTGTACCACTGGGCGCACATGGAGCTGTCGCTGTATTTCGGCATCGACGAGCATCTCACCGCCGACAACGCCGACGATATCTGGGAGCGCGCCAACGCCGTGATCCGCAACGAGGGACTGTCTCCTCGTCGGATGATCCGCAAGGCAGGCGTGGCGTATCTGGCGACCACCGACGACGTTGTTGATTCACTGGAGCATCATCGCCGCATCCGTGAGGACAAGTCGTTTGAGACGGTGGTTGCGCCGTCCTTCCGTACCGACAACGTGCTGCTCATTCGCCGCGCCGGTTACGCCGCGTATGCCGAAAAGCTCTCGGCAGTCAGCGGTGTGCAGGTGGCGGACGCCGCTTCGCTCAAGCAGGCACTGCTGCAGCGGTTGGATCACTTCTGCGCGAACAACTGCAAGTTTACCGATATCGGTATTCCGGATTTTCCGTCATATATCGCTACCGACGACGAGGCGGACGCAACCTATCGCAAGGCGCTCGCCGGTGAGGCGATCAGCGATGCGGAGTACAGCGGCTTCTTGGGAAATATGTATCTGTTCCTAGGTAAGGAGTATCAGCGCCGCGGATTGGTGATGCAGTGGCATCTGGCGGTGTACCGCAATGCCAGCACCAACCTGTTTGAAAAACTCGGCCCCGACTGCGGCGGCGACTGTGTCGGCGATCCGCTCAAGGGCGCGGACGTTATCCGGATGCTAGATGCCATCGAGCAGGCGGCCGGTGCTGTGCCGCAGACCATTCTGTACACGCTGCATCCCGGTATGGCGGATCAACTGCAGACTATTGCGGGCAGCTTTCGCGGTGTACGCTGCGGTACGGCGTGGTGGTTCTGCGATCACAAGCGCGGTATTGAGCAACAGATCCGGGTAGTTGCCGAGTTGGGGCATTTGGGATCCTTCCTCGGTATGCTGACCGACAGTCGCAGCTTCTTGTCGTATGCACGGCACGATTATTTCCGTCGCATTCTGTGCAACAAGCTGGCAACCTGGTGCGAAAACGGTGAGTTCGACCCTGCCATGGCAGAAGCGGTCGCACGCCGTGTTTGTTGTGAAAATATTAAAATGCTGATAGGAGGATCCGTATGAAACTGACGTTCCGTTGGTACGGTGATGACGATCCCGTTACCCTGTCCCACATCCGGCAGATCCCGCAGATGACGGGCATTGTCTCTGCCATCTATGATACCCCGGTGGGTGAGGTCTGGAGCCGCGAGAGCATCGCTGCCATGAAGAAGAAGGCCAACGACAACGGTCTGGCGTTTGAAGTGGTGGAGAGCGTTCCGGTACACGAGGACATCAAGCTGGGCAACGAAAACGCCCCGCGTCTGATCGAGAACTATTGTGAGAACGTTCGCCGTCTGGGTGAGGCCGGTGTCAAGTGCATCTGCTACAACTTCATGCCGGTGTTCGACTGGCTGCGCAGCGAACTGGAGCATGCGCAGGCCGACGGCGCCAATGCGTTGGCGTATGATGAGGAGACCGTGCTGGCCATGGATCCCCTGAAGGGCGATCTGTCACTGCCGGGCTGGGATTCCAGCTATACCAAAGCGCAGATGCAGGGCTTGCTCAACGCGTATGCGGAGCTGGGCGAGGAGCAGCTGTGGAAGAATCTGGAGACCTTCCTGAAGGCGGTTATTCCGGTCGCCAAGGAAGCCGGCGTCAACATGGCGATCCATCCGGACGATCCGCCTTGGGGCATGTTCGGTCTGCCGCGTATCATCACCGGCAAGAAGAATCTGCAGCGCTTCTTTGACATTGTTCCCGAGACCAACAACGGTCTGACGCTGTGCACCGGTTCCTTCGGTGCCAATCCGGAGAACGATCTGGTGGATATGGCGGACAGCTTTGCCGACCGCATCCACTTCCTCCACCTGCGCAATATCAAGATCACCGGCGACCGTCAATTCGAGGAAGTCGGTCACCCGACCGAGTGCGGCTCCATCGACATGTACGGTGTAGCGAAGGCACTGGTCAAGAAGGGCTGGGACGGCTACGTGCGTCCCGACCACGGTCGTATGATCTGGGGCGAGACCGGCCGCTACGGCTACGGTCTGTTTGATCGTGCACTGGGCGCGACCTACATCGTGGGTCTGTTCGAGGCGCTGGAAAAGGAGAATGGGAAATGAGTAAAGTGATCGTTGTTACCGGGGCGGGCGGCGTGCTGTGCTCCAGCTTTGCCGAGCATCTGGCCAAGATGGGTCACAAGGTGGCACTGCTCGACCTGAACGAGCAGGCAGCGCAGACGATTGCCGAGCGCATCAACGCTGAGGGCGGCATTGCTAAGGCGTATGCCTGCAACGTGCTGGATAAAGAATGCGTCGAGAGCGTTCACGCCAAGGTGCTGGCCGATCTGGGCAAGTGTGACATTCTCATCAACGGTGCGGGCGGTAACAGTCCCAAATGCACCACGGCGCACGAGGAATACGTTGAGGGCGACGAGTCCGCGACCGATTTTCTGACCTTCTTCAACATCGACGAGAAAGGCTTTAACTTTGTGTTCGACCTGAACCTCAAGGGCGTTCTGCTGCCCAGTCAGGTGTTTATGCCGGATATGCTGGGTCGTCCCGGCTGCTGCGTGCTGAACGTGTCCTCCATGAACGCGTATCGACCGCTCACCAAGATTCCGGCCTACTCCGCCGCGAAAGCCGCGGTGACCAACTTCACCTCTTGGCTGGCGGTGCATTTTGCCAAGGAGGGCATCCGCGTCAACGCGATCGCCCCCGGCTTCTTTGTCACCAACCAGAACCGTGGTTTGTTGTTCGATGCCGAGGGTAAACCGACGGCGCGCACTGAGAAGATCCTGCGCTCCACCCCCATGGACCGCTTCGGCGAGTCGGAGGAGCTGCTGGGTACGATGGAATGGTTGCTGGATGAGACCAAGTCCGGCTTTGTTACCGGTATTACCGTGCCGGTTGACGGCGGGTTCTCCGCGTATTCGGGAGTGTGATCGCGATGGAAGATCTGCGCATCATGGCGTTTGCGGACGAGGCCGATCCGAACTTTGAAGGTCAGATCGACGCGATGCTCCGCAACGACCTTGCCGGTATCGAGATCCGCAACGTTGACGGAGAAAACGTGGGCGACATTTCGCTTGACAAAGCGCGCGAGCTGCGCCGCCGTCTGGACGACGCGGGCTTAGTCACTTGGTCTATCGGCTCGCCTATTGGCAAGATCCATATTGAGACCGACGATTTCGAGGCGCACAAGGAGACTTTTAAGCGTCAGCTGGAGATCGCGCACATTCTGGGTGCGGAAAATCTGCGGATGTTCTCCTTCTATATGCCGAAGGACAAGGATCCGTCGATCTACAAGAACGAGGTCATCGACCGTCTGGGCGTACTGACCAATCTGGCGATCGGCAGCGGTGTGCTGCTGTGTCACGAGAACGAAAAGGGCATTTACGGCGACACCGCCGCACGCTGCCTGGAGATCTTGGAAGCTGTCCCGTTGCTGCGTGCGGTATTTGATCCTGCCAACTTTGTGCAGTGTGGTCAGGATACTGTCGAAGCGTGGGAGCTGCTCAAGCCGTACGTGAAATATATGCACATCAAGGACGCCGAGGCAGACGGTTCGATCGTTCCGGCCGGACTCGGCGCGGGCAACCTATCGTATCTGCTGGCGGAGTACCGTCTGCAAGGTGGCACGGTGTTCACGATGGAGCCGCATCTGTTCGAGTTTGTCGGTCTGGGCGCGTTGGAGCGTGACGGCGAAAAGAGCCGGGTCGGTGAGATGGGCTACGCGACGCCGGCGGCTGCGTTCGATGCCGGTGTGGCGGCGTTTAGGGCGCTGCTGGGATAGCAGTGAGGGATATTCGCTGTGAAAAAGGCCCCGTTGGTTAGTCACAGAGCGGTCACGCTGCCGCTGGACGAGGAACTGTATTACAGCGAGCTTCAGAAGTATATCGAGACGTCAAAACTACGCACGGCCAAGGTGGATAAGAACAGCAAGGACGTTGACCACCGCAGCCGCGGCGTGTAAAATGGTAAACGGAGGACAGAGAAATGAAAAAGTTTTTCAGAGAGTTCAAAGAATTTATTGCCAAGGGCAACGTCATTGATATGGCGGTTGCTGTGGTCGTCGGCGGCGCGTTCAAAGAGATCGTGAACGCGTTGGTCAACGATATCATTATGCCGCTCATCGGTCTGGCGACCGGTGGCGCCAGCATGGCAGATTGGAAGTACGTGTTCAAGCCGGCGGTGATGGGCGTGGACGGCGTGACGGTGCTGGAGCCGGAAAACGCGCTGTTGTACGGCGATCTGCTGCAGAAGATCGTGGATTTCCTCATCATTGCGCTGTGCATCTTCGTAGCACTGAAGGTCGTGCTGGCACTGCAGACCAAGACCCGCGAGCTGGCACACAAGAAGGAAGAAGAAGCTGCCGCCGAAGCCGCGGCCGAGGCACCTGCCGAGACCGAGATGGATGTGCTGAAGGACATCCGCGAGCTGCTGAAGGTGAAAGACAAGAAATAAAAGCGAAGCAGGGCAAGCGCCCTGCTTTCTTTTTTGGGCATACTATCACGGGAGGTGACAGTATGCGTGAGGACAACAAGAAGCAGCAGCGCCAGACCGAGATGGAAGAACAGATCATCTACGGTCAGCCCGAAACGGCGCAGGAGCTGTTGCATAAATACGGCACCTACGAGATCCAGCCGACGCTGGACTCCGACAACGAATTCCCGAAGATCGGCGCGGGTCTGCCGACCGAGACTGCGAAAAAACAGCGCGACGACGCATAACCGCGCGGCGCGGGGGACAACCTAACCGTACAAAAACAAAGGGGTGTCCGTATGGATTGGTGGATGGTAGTCAAGGCGTTTGCTATCGGCGGCGTGATCTGTGTGGTGGGGCAGTTGCTCATCGACCTAACGAAGCTCACGCCGGCACGCATTCTGGTGCTGTACGTGACGTCGGGCGTGGCGCTGACGGCATTGGGTTTGTATGACCCGCTGATCGAGTTTGCCGGCGGCGGTGCCAGCCTGCCGCTCACCGGCTTCGGCTACTCGTTGGCCAAGGGTGTGCAGCAGGGCGTGACGGAGCAGGGCTGGCTCGGCATTTTCACCGGCGGCATCACCGGCACAGCCGGCGGGATCGCGTTTGCGGTGACAGCGGCGTTGCTGTGTGGCCTGTTGGCAAAATCCAAGGAAAAATCCTGACCGACCGACCCGAGGCACACGCTTCGGGTCGGTTTGTTTTTTGAAAACCCATTGCGCGGCGATGGGGAATGTGATACACTGATACTACAGAACGGAGGTGTCCCGATGAAGATAACGTTTCTCGGCGCGGCGCACGAGGTTACCGGCAGTTGCACACTGCTGACCGTGGCCGGTCACCGTCTGCTTGTGGATTGCGGTATGGAGCAGGGGCAGGATCTGTTTGAAAATCAGGAGCTGCCGGTATCGCCGTCGGATATCGACGCCGTGCTGGTAACGCACGCGCACATCGATCATTCCGGCATGGTACCGATGCTGTACGCCCGCGGATTTCGGGGGGCGGTGTTTGTCACCAAAGCCACCGGGCGGTTGTGCAGTATCATGTTGCGGGATTCGGCGCACATTCAGGAGTTTGAAGCTGAGTGGCGCAATCGCAAGGCGAAGCGCGCCGGTCAGCCACCCTACGAGCCGATCTATACCATGGAGGACGTGCAGGGTGTACTGCAACAGTTCGTTCCCTGTGAGTATGAGACCGAGGTGCCGGTGCTGGAGGGCGTGACCGCGCGGTTTACCGATGCCGGTCACTTGCTTGGCTCGTCGTCGGTCACGCTGACGCTGACCGAGGGCGGCGAGACAAAGCGCATCGTATTTTCCGGCGACATCGGCAACGTCAACAAGCCGATCCTGCGCGATCCACAGTATCCGCAAAGCGCGGAGTACGTGGTGATGGAATCCACCTACGGCGACCGCAGCCACGCTTCGGAAAAACCGGAGTATGTACGGCAGTTGGCAGACATTATCCAGCGCACCTTTGATCGCGGCGGCAACGTGGTCATTCCCGCATTTGCCGTGGGACGCACGCAGGAACTGCTGTATTTTATCCGTCAGATCAAGGAACAAAATCTGGTGACGGGTCACGCAGACTTCCCCGTGGTCATCGACAGCCCGCTCGCGATCGAAGCCACCAAGATCTTCGGACCGGATTCCGCCGAATGCTACGATGCTGAGACAATGGCGTTGGTGCAGCGGGGGATCAACCCCATTCAGTTCCCCGGTCTGCGTGTGTCAGTAACGGCAGACGATTCCCGCTTGATCAACGCGGATAAAGCGAGCAAGGTCATCATCTCGGCCAGCGGTATGTGCGAGGCGGGGCGCATCCGCCACCATCTCAAGCACAATCTGTGGCGACCGGAAAGCACGGTGCTGTTCGTGGGATACCAATCCGTCAACACGGTCGGCTGGCAGTTGCTGCAAGGTGCTGCCACCGTCAAGTTGTTTGGTGAGACGATCGAGGTCAACGCCGAGATCGCGCAGATGCACAGCGTCAGCGGTCACGCCGATGATAACGGACTGCTGCGTTGGGCGGCGGCGTTTGATCCGAAGCCTTGCCGCATTTTCGTCAACCACGGCGACGAGGGCGCGTGTGAGACGTTGGCGGCTCGCTTGCAGGCGGAGCAGGGTGTATCGGCGGTCGCTCCGTACAGCGGCGATACTTGGGATCTGCTGACAGATGCGCAGACCGAGGCGGGCAGCCGCCGTCGGATCACCAAGGCAAAACGCGCCGGCAGTCAGCGCGGAACCACGGTATACGAGCGGTTGACCGCCGCCGGCGAGCGGTTGCAGCGGCTGATCAGCGATTTCCGTGGCCGTGCCAACAAGGATATTGCCAAGCTGACCGCGCAGATCCAAACGCTGTGCGAAAAATGGGAAAAATAAAACGAGCCGCATTCGAATGGGAGAAATAACGATGATTACTTTGAAAAACGAAAGCATGACCGTGACGATCAGCACCTTGGGTGCGGAAATGCAGACGGTCACCGCCGCCAACGGTACCGAATACCTGTGGCACGGTGATCCTGCTTGGTGGTCGGGACGCGCGCCGGTACTGTTCCCGATTTGCGGCCGTTTGCCCGAGGGCAAGTATCGCTTGGACGGCAACGAGTACGAGCTGACGATGCACGGCTTTGCCCGCCGCTCCGCGTTTGAGGTGGAGTCGGCGACCGATACCGAAGCGGTATTCCTGTTGCACGACAGCGAGGAAACGCGCGCGTGCTATCCGTTTGCGTTTGAGTTCCGGATCCGTTACGCATTGAAGGGCGACAGCATTGAGATCTCGTATGCGATCTACAATCCGTCGGACAAAACGTTGTACGCGTCGGTCGGCTCGCACGAGGCGTACGCCTGCCCTGAGGGTCTGTCTGCATATGACGTGGTGTTTGAAAAGGAAGAGCCGCTGAACTCACACATCGTAGGCAACGGTATCCACCACGAGACCTTTGCGGTGGAAGCTCCCGGCGGCGTGGTGCAGCTGAAGGACGAGTATTTCGTTCCCGATGCGTTGGTGTTCCGCAATCTGCAGTCGAAGTCGGTGGAGCTGCGCAACCGCGAGACCGGTCGCGGCGTGCGGGTGGCGTTCCCGGATGCGGAATCGCTGCTCATCTGGACCAAACCGGGCGCACCGTACGTGTGCATCGAGCCGTGGTGCGGCTTTGCGACGTGGGTGGATTTCTGCGGCGAGTTTCCCGAAAAAGAGGGTATCCGCCACATCGCAGCGGGCGACACCTACCGTGCGGTACATACCATCATGCTGTTGCCGTAAATTTCTATTGACAAATCGATGGCGGTGCAGTATACTAAATGGCGCTGTCAATGACAAGTGAATAGGTCCTTATCAAGAGAGGTGGAGGGAACAGGCCCTGTGAAGCCCGGCAACCTGCGAAGCGCAAGGTGCCAAATCCTGCGGTTTTGACCGGCAGATGAGGTGACGTGACGCCCCGGCTGCCTGCCGGGGCGTTTTTTGACGAAAAAGGAGGAAGTTTTATGGCAAGACATTTCTTTACATCTGAATCCGTGACGGAGGGTCATCCCGATAAGGTGTGCGACCAGGTTTCGGACGCGGTGTTGGATGCGATCCTCGCGCAGGATCCCGAAGCGCACGTGGCGTGTGAAACGGTCACCACTACCGGTATGGTGCTGGTGATGGGCGAGATCACGACGGCCGCGACGGTGGATATTCCCGCGCTGGTGCGTGAGGTCGTTTGCGATATCGGTTACGAGGGTGCCGGTGCCGGCTTTGATGGCCGCACCTGCGCCGTGATGACGATGCTGGACAAGCAGTCGCCGGACATTGCGATGGGTGTCAACGCGGCGCTGGAGTCCCGCGGTGAGGCGGAGTCGGAGGCGTATGATCGCATCGGTGCCGGTGACCAGGGTCTGATGTTCGGTTACGCCTGCAGCGAGACCCCCGAGCTGATGCCGCTGCCGATCGCGTTGGCACACCGTCTGGCGGCGAAGCTCACGCAGCTGCGCAAGGACGGCACGCTGCCGTATCTGCGTCCCGATGGCAAAACGCAAGTCACGGTGGAATACGATGGCAACACGCCGGTGCGCGTCGAGGCGGTCGTGGTGTCCACGCAGCACGACGAGGCGGTCACACTGGAGACCATTCGCAAGGATGTTACCGAATTGCTCATCCGTCCCACAGTGCCGGCGGCACTGCTGGATGATGAGACCAAGATCTACGTCAACCCCACCGGCCGTTTTGTGGTGGGTGGCCCGCAGGGTGACAGCGGCCTGACCGGCCGTAAGATCATCGTGGACACCTACGGCGGTTACGCCTGCCACGGCGGCGGCGCGTTCTCCGGCAAGGATCCCACGAAGGTGGACCGTTCCGCCAGCTATATGGCGCGCTATGCCGCGAAGAACGTGGTAGCGGCGGGTCTGGCTGAGCGGTGCGAGGTGCAGGTGGCGTACGCCATCGGTGTGGCGCGTCCGGTGTCGGTGCGTGTGGATACCCACGGTACCGGTACGGTGCCGGATGAGGTGCTGGCTGCCGCGGTGGCCAAGGTGTTCGATTTCCGTCCCGCGGCGATCATCGACGTGTTGGAGCTGCGTCGTCCGCAGTATCGCGCACTGGCGGCGTACGGTCATATCGGCCGCGAGGATCTCGGTGTCGCGTGGGAAAAGACCGACCGTGTCGAAGCGCTCAAGCAGGCAGTTCGCGCGTAAACAGAAAAGCATTGACAACCGCCCGAAAAAATGGGATAATATTCGTATATGAGAATTATAACAGGAAAGGCGAAGGGCTGCCGTCTGGAAACGCTCACAGGGTTGGATACCCGCCCCACGGTGGAGCGCGTCAAGGAAGGTATCTTCTCCGCGATCAACTTTGAAATTGAAGGACGGCGCGTGCTGGATCTGTTTGCCGGTTCCGGTCAAATGGGTCTGGAGGCGCTCAGCCGCGGTGCGGCCTCTTGCGTGTTTGTAGACAGCAGCCGCGACGCGGTGCAGGTGGTGCGGCGCAATATGGCGGCGACGCGGTTGGCACAAAACGCCACCGTGCTGTGCCGTGATGCGCTTAGCTTTCTGCAGCAGAATGCCGATCGGTTTGATCTGGTGTTTCTTGATCCGCCGTACGATGCGGCGCTGCTGCTTCCGTGCCTGGAGGCGCTGTCGGGGCAGGTAGCCCCCGGCGGAGCGGTGCTGTGCGAAAGCGATCGGCAGACCGAATTGCCGGACGAGGTCGGCGGCTTTTATCTGGATCGCTCCTACCGCTACGGCCGTGTGGTCGTGCGGCTGTATCGTTGCAAGTGAGGGGTGCGTATGAAACTGGCAATCTGCCCGGGCAGCTTTGACCCGGTCACCAATGGACATTTGCAGATCATATCCCGTGCGGCGGAAATGTTCGACCGCGTGATCGTCGTGGCGATGGCCAACCAGAATAAGCAGCCGCTGTTCAACGCGCAGGAGCGTGTGGAACTGCTGCGTCGGGCAACGGCGGATCTGCCGAACGTCGAGGTGGATGCCTACGACGGGCTGCTCGCAGAGTACGCCCGCGAAAAGCAGGCGATCGCGATCGTTAAGGGCTTGCGCGCTATGTCCGATTTTGAATACGAGTTTCAGATGGCGCTCACCAACCGTAAGTTAAACCCCACCGTGGAGACGGTGTTTTTGACAACCGGCGCGGAGCATATGTACCTTTCCTCCAGCTTGGTCAAGCAGGTGGCGAGCTTCGGCGGTGATATCCGCGAGTTCGTGCCGGCGTGCATTGTGAAAGATATCCTAGAAAAATACGGAAGGAACGAAGAAGCATGACTATCGAAAACATACTGGATCAGATCGACGAAATGATCGACAAGGCGTGGGGTATGCCACTGTCCGGCGGTAAGTGCCTCATCGAAGCGGATCGTCTGCGCGATATGCTGGACGACATCCGTGGCAATATGCCCAGTGAGATCCGGCAGGCGAAGTCCATCGTCTCCGACCGCGCCGACATCATTGCGGATGCGAAGAAGGAAGCGGAGAGCATCGTCCGTGTTGCGGAGGAGCGTGCTCGTGCCCTCGTGATGCAGGAGGAGTTGGTCAAGCAGGCGCAGCAGAAGGCCAACGAGATCCTGCTGCAGACGCAGCAGAAGTGCCGCGAGATGCGCAAGGGCACGCAGGATTTTGCCGAGGATCTGCCCAAGCGCACCGAGGAGACGCTGGCCAAGCAGGTCGCCGAAGTGCATCAGACCCGTCAGATGCTCCGCAAGCCCGCCAAGGCGGAAAAGACCGAGGAATAAGCGCGTCAAAAGGAGAAAACCCGCGGGTTTTCTCCTTTTTTTGAGGAAACCGTCCGGTGGGATGAAAAAATTGGCAAGTCGGCGGACAATCCTCTTGCGTTTCTGCGAAAAGCAGGATATAATAAGGAAAGTATAAAACCCGAAAGGAGTACGAATATGAACTATTCCCACGAAGTAGAACAAATGTGCATCGTGAAGAAAGGCCCGCATCACGGCCCGGCACCCATCCCGGAGGAGGGTAAATGGGTGAAGGCTGCGCAGATCGCGGATATTTCCGGTCTGTCTCACGGTGTGGGCTGGTGCGCTCCGCAGCAGGGCACCTGCAAACTCACGCTCAACATTAAAGACGGCATCGTCGAGGAAGCGCTGGTGGAGACCATCGGCTGCTCCGGTATGACCCATTCCGCCGCGATGGCGGCGGAGATCCTGCCCGGCAAAACGCTGCTGGAGTGCCTGAACACCGACCTGGTGTGCGACGCTATCAACGTGGCCATGCGCGAGATCTTCCTGCAGATCGTGTACGGTCGTACCCAGTCTGCGTTCTCCGAGGACGGTCTGTCCATCGGCGCCGGTCTGGAGGATCTGGGCAAGGGCCTGCGTTCGCAGGTCGGCACCATGTACTCCACTAAGGTCAAGGGCGTTCGCTATCTGGAGATGGCCGAAGGCTACGTGACCAAGCTCGCACTGGACGAGGACGGCGAAGTCATCGGTTACCAGTTCGTGCGTCTGGGCAAGATGCTGGAGGATATCCGCCACGGCATGCAGCCCAATGAAGCATACGAGAAGAACATCGGTCAGTACGGTCGCTTCGATTCCGCGGCGAAGTACATCGACCCCCGTGAAGAATAAGAGGAGGCGGAACAAATGGCGAACGATGTGAAATTTGAAGGCAAGGACAGACGCCTTGCAAAGATCGAGGAGTTCCTCGCGGCCAACGGCCTCGGCTCCATGGAGGAGTGCCGCGACCTGTGCGAGAGCAAGGGCGTGGACGTTGCTGCTATCGTTAAGGGCGTGCAGCCCATCGCGTTTGAAAACGCGGTGTGGGCGTATACGCTGGGCGTGGCACTGGCTCTCAAGCGCGGCATCAAAGACGCGGCGGAGGCTGCGGCTGTGATCGGTGAAGGTCTGCAGGCTTTCTGCGTGCCCGGCTCTGTTGCCGAGCAGCGCAAGGTCGGTCTGGGTCACGGCAACCTGGGCAAGATGCTCCTCTCCGAGGAGACCGAGTGCTTTGCGTTCTTGGCGGGTCACGAGTCCTTTGCAGCTGCGGAAGGCGCGATCGGTATCGCCCGCACGGCGAACAAGGCTCGTAAAAAGCCCCTCCGTGTTATCCTGAACGGTCTGGGCAAGGATGCGGCGTATATCATCAGCCGTATCAACGGCTTCACCTATGTGGAGACCGAGTACGACTTCTTCACCGGTGAGCTGAAGATCGTGCGCGAGAAAGCGTTTTCCGACGGCGAGCGCGCTAAGGTGCGTTGCTACGGCGCGAACGACGTTAACGAAGGCGTTGCTGTGATGCAGTACGAGGCCGTTGAGGTCTCCATCACCGGTAACTCCACCAACCCCACCCGCTTCCAGCATCCGGTTGCCGGCCCTTACAAGAAGCGGGCGCTCGAGAACGGCAAGAAATACTTCTCCGTGGCTTCCGGCGGCGGCACCGGCCGCACCCTGCATCCCGACAACGTGGCGGCAGGTCCGGCGTCCTACGGCTTGACCGATACCATGGGTCGCATGCACGGTGATGCGCAGTTCGCGGGTTCGTCCTCCGTTCCGGCTCACGTGGAAATGATGGGTCTGATCGGTGCGGGTAACAACCCGATGGTCGGTATGACCGTTGCTTGTGCTGTAGCGGTTTCCGAAGCGCTTGACAAATAAGTATTTACAGGCATTTTATAAGGGAGGGCCTCTGTGCCCTCCCTTTTTTCTTATAAAAAATTGGACGCATCATTTTAAGGTTTCACCTGATGACGCGTCCAAATTTTTATAGTCATTTTTATAATTCAAGGAATTGCTTAAAGGCGGCAATATATCCGGTAGCACGTTCTGCAGTGCTACTTTCGGCAAATATGCGGAGCAAGGGCTCGGTGCCGGAGAAACGACAAATGACAAAACTGTCGTCCGCGAAATAGACCTTGCAGCCATCTTCGTAATTGACTCTGACGACTTTTTGTCCAAAGTCGGGCAGCTTCTTTTGCACCATAATGATATTTTCGATTTCGGATTTAACTTCAGGGGCAAAGTGCAGATTGTCCTCTACCATCTCATAGTGACCAAATTGCGACTCCAGCTCCGCTATAATTTCCGTAGGACTTTGGCCGGTTACGCTAACCATTTCGGCAAACAGAGAGGCAGCATATACCGAGTCCTTGCCGTGAATGTGACCGCGCACCGTCAGTCCGCCGGAGGATTCGCCGCCAAGCACTGCATCCACCTCGTCGATCTTGGAGGAGATATATTTAAATCCAACAGGCACTTCGTAACATTTTTCGCCGAAGGATTCAGCGATCTTGTCCAGCATATGTGTGGTGGCAAGGTTTCTGACGACGGGTCCTCTCCAGTTTCTGTATTTCACCAGATACCAATACAGCATACACAGAATTTCGTTGGCATCAATATATTTACCACTCTTGTCAATGATGCCCAGCCTGTCGCCGTCGCCGTCCATCGCAATACCTAAATCGTATCCGCCTTGGACAACGCCGTTTTGCAGTTGCGCAAGGCTGTTCTCGCTCGGGGCGGGCATCATACCGCCGAAATACGCATCCTTGTTAAGGTTTATCGTATCGATAGTGCAGCGTGCTGTGTGGAAAATGACCTGTAGGGGATAGGCACCGGAGCCATGCATTGTGTCAAACAAAACGCGAAGACCGCGGTTGCGCAATGCTTTCATATCGAGCAATTCAATGATATCATCTAAAAACTTGTTAAAGGGGTTGGCAAGAAATTCAATAGTTCCTTGGCTAACCGCCTGCTCAAATTGGATATATTCGGGTTGGCTTTTCTCAATGTATTGTTCCAGTTTTGAAGTGATTTCCAACGAGGCATCTTTGCCTTCTTCAACGATAAGCTTGATACCGTTGTAGTTTGAAGGGTTATGAGAAGCGGTGATCTCAATACCAAAGTGTAACTTTTCGTCTTTGACAGTATGCATGATCAGGGGCGTGGGTGCGCTGCGGCGCAAAAACAAAATGTGTATGCCGCCCTTTGCCAACACCTCGGCTACCCATCTTGCAGCGTTTTCTGAAAGAAATCGACGATCGTAGCCAATGATTACGGGCTTGTCCATCTTGTTTTCTTCTTGCATCAGGCGCAGTATACCTGCGGCAACCTTCTGCACATTTTCCCGGATAAAATCCTCACCGATGACGGCTCGCCAACCGCCGGTTCCGAATTTGATCATTGCAGCCCCTCCTGTTTGGTTTCGGTTTTTAAAAAGATTCTATTTTCTTTTCGTTTACAGTATAACAAGATTATAATGCAAGGTATTTACACGTTAGGGTGTTTTTTTGTCATTTTAGCCATGCTTTTATAGTGTGATTTCTGAGGTTTATATAATGAAGAGAAGTTGCTGAAACAAAGGGACAAGGGAGGGTGCGGATTTTCTCATAAGCTTATTTTTTAAAATAAGCGCGTTTACAAATTATAGTCAACACCACATAATGCAATCGGGAAAACTCAAAACGATGTGTTTAGCGAACCGGATTCCACAATCATATAGTGTTAAAAAGTCATAGCAATCCTTTCGGGCTGTGTTCAAGAAAGTTGTTTTATCTAACAATTCAGAGTGCGTTGGGATGATGGGTGTGATCGGCGCAGCAAACAACCCCATGGTTGGCATGACCGTAGCTTGCGTGGTGGCTGTCAGCGAAGCGCTGAAATAATCACAGCATAACCAAAAGGGTCTCTCATCCGAGAGACCCTTTTTAATTTGCACCTATGCCGCCCGAACTGGTGTGTAAAAGGGACGTTTCATATTCCGTCTTGCGCCATCGCAAGGGATGTGCTATACTATTACCAAAGCAGTATAGGGGAGGAATCCATCTTGAAGAAGCACGTTCGAGTGATCGCGTTGGTTTTGGTTATGGCACTGACGTTGGTTGGCTGTGGCAAAGCGCCCGATGCCGGTGAGCAAAAGGCGCCGACAACGACTGCAACTAAGCCTGTGACCGATCCCGCGCCCGCGCCGGCACCGGCGATCGACGCGCCGGAAGCGGCGGCGGAAGCCGGATACACCTCGTTGGTGTTTTATGACGACTTTGACGATCCGTCCACCGTGGACTGGGAAGGCACCGGCGAGGCCGGCTACAAGTGGTACATCGACCGTCCGTTTGGTTGGGATCCACTGCAGGAAGGCGACGTGGTGATCGCGGACTCGGTGGCGACCATCGCGCCGAAGAAGTCCTGTGCTAACTGGGGCATTGCCACGTACAGCACCAAGGGTGACACCGGCGCGGCGTGGACTTACGCGTATTTTGAGGCGCGTGTGCGCATCAGCACCGATATGACCAAGGCCGACCTGACCGAAAAGGGTCAACCGGCGTTCTGGAGCTTTTCCAAGGCGCATACCACCGGCAAGGATGAGGGCCGTTGGGGTGAGATCGACTTCTACGAGGTGGCGTTTGAGGACGACGGCACTTTTATGAACACGCTGGTGACCTCGATGCACGACACGCGTGAAAAGGAGGAGGGCGGCCAACACAGCCTCAGTAACACCAACAACACCCACCAGTATTTTGTGACCGACGAGTGGCAGACCATCGGCTGTCTGTGGACGCCCGGCTCGGTGACGTGGTATCTGGACGGCGGCTATATCAGCCAAACCACTTATAGTGCTGACGGCATGCCCGAACCGGCGTCCTCCACCAATCAGGAAAAAGGATGCTTCAGCATCCTTGATCAGGAGGAGATGCTGGTTATCCTCGGCAGTGGTCCCTGCTGGCCGATGGAGGTCGATTGGGTCCGTGTTTGGCAGGAATAAGGCAGAATGACGAACGAGTGTGGCGTTTTTACGGAAGTTTCCGTTAAAACGCCACATTTTATTACCAAAAATAATCGTCAAAAAATAAAGTTGACGAAAAAATGCTACTTTATTGCGGCAATTTTACTATATTATCTCCCAAAAAACAGTATAATGTTAGTAAGGGCAATGGCGCATCCGGGCAACGAGAGATCGTTTGGCCGGCTATTTGCGTCGTTGCCAAGGCAAGTGTTCCGTAATTCGACACAAGAAATAAGGGTGTGTGAAGATGAAACTCAGCAAAAACATCAAGAGGATCCTGTCTGTGATGCTGGCAGCGGTTATGCTGCTGGCTACACCGGTGTACGCCGCTGCAGACAATACCGTTGCTTCCGGCAGCGGTAGTGCCGCGGGCGCCTCCGGTGCGGCGGAGTTCACCGGCGAACCCTCCTATATGGAGTACTACGAGGCCTATAAGGGTCACGTAAAGCCGGGAAGCAGCATCACCATTGACGCGATCAATGATGCCACCGCCTATGCCGACGAGGCGGAATGGCAGACCGCTCAGAAGGACGAGGACGGCAATGCCGTGCCCGGTGCCGTGTTGAGCGCGCTTAACGAATACGTTGAGTGGACGTTCGAGGTGTCGGAGTCGGGCATTTACAACATTACGCCGACTTACTATCCTCTTGACGACAAGAAGGCGTCCGGTGATACGGATAGCGAGACGGCCACCATCGGTCGTGCTATCACTGTCGATATTGCTGTCGACGGTGCGAATCCGTATACCGAGGCAAAGGCGTTCTCGCTGTCGAGAATGTGGAAGGATGCCGGCGACCCGGTCAGGGACGCGCTGGGCAACCACGTTCGTCCGCAGCAGGTCGAGGTCCAGCGTTGGATCACCGCCTCCTTCGTTAACGAGCTGGGCATGTACTCCAACCCTTATTACGTATATCTGGAAGCCGGCACACACACGCTTCGTATGACGCGTGTGCGCGAAGCTATGGCTGTCAGCAAGATCGAGATCGGCAACAACGTGAACGCGCCGACGTACGATTCGTACAAGGCTTACTACGCTGCGGGAAAAGAGGCTCACGGCGCGGATGAGTCTACCGCGAAGTTTGCGCTGCTGCAGGCGGAGAAGTCGTTCGAGAAGACCTCCTCCACCCTGTACGGTCTGATGGATCACCAAGATGCCGGCACCACGCCGAATCATCCCACGGATATGCTCATCAACACCATCGGTGGTTCCAACTGGAGCACCACCGGCCAGGCGATCACCTGGAAGGTCAACGTGGAGAAGGCCGGTTGGTACAAGTTGGCGCTGCGCGCCCGTCAGGATATCAACCAAGGCATGATCTCCTATCGCACCCTGAGCATCAATGGCGAGATTCCGTTTGCTGAGGCGGAAAATATCGCTTTCAAGTACGATTCCGATTGGCAGGTCACTGTCCTGGGCGGCGAAGAGACCCCTTGGGAGCTGTGGCTGGAGCCGGGCGACGAGCTCACGCTGACCGTCGCTGCCGGTGAACTGTGCGACGTGCTGCGTGAGGTGCAGCAGTCGGTGTTGGAGCTTAACGAGATCTACCGTAAGATCATCGTTATCACCGGCACCTCGCCGGACATCTATCAGGACTACTATCTGGAGGACGAGATCGAAGGTCTGCCCGACATGTTCAAGCACCAGAGCGAGCGTCTGACCGAGATCGCCGATGATATCATCGCGGTCACAGGCAAGACCGGTTCCCAGACCTCCACGCTGTTGGAGGCTGCGGCAAGACTGAAGGTCTACTCCGGTAAATCCTATGAGATCACCGCCGATCTTGGTGCCTTCAAGACCGGCATTGAAAGCTTGAGCTCGTTGCTGCTGTCCTTTGGCTCGCAGCCGTTGGAGATCGACTGTTTCTATTTTGTTCCCATGGACGAGGAAGTTCCGAGCGGCAAGGCCGGCTTCTGGGAGGCGCTGTGGTACAGCATTCAGAAGTTCTTTGGCTCCTTTGTAGAAGACTATCAGGTCGCGGGCGGCAAGGACACTGTTGAGGTGTGGGTCACCACCGGTCGTGACCAGATGCAGATCGTCAGCTCGATGATCACCGACTTTACGGCAGAGACCGGCATCTCGGTTCGCCTGAGTTTGGTTTCCACCGGTGAAACGCTGCTGGAAGCAACGATGGCCGGTAAGGGCCCCGATGCGGCGCTGATGATCGGTTATGACCAGGTCGTCAACCTCGCTATGCGTGGTGCCTTGGTCGATATGAATAAGGAAGGCTACAACATTCGCGAAAAGACGGCGGGTGTATTCACGGAGGCGGCTTGGAAGCGATTCTTCTACGAGGGCGGCTATTACGCTATCCCCGAGACGCAGGCATGGCCGATGCTCTTCTACCGCACCGATATCTTTGAGGAACTGGATCTGGCGGTCCCCGATGATTGGGATGAATACCGCGAGATGCTGCGTACGCTGCAGGGTCAGAATCTGAACGCCGGTATGGTGGAGACCTCCTCCGGCACGCCCGGCGTTTCCGGCAGCATCGACGTGTTCCAGAGCATGCTGTTCCAGCGCGGCGGTACCTACTATAACGAGGATCGTACGGCCACGCTGTTTGACACGCCCGAAGCTTACGATTCTTTTACGGATTGGGCAGAGTTCTATTCCAAGTACGGTGTCGAGCGCAGTATCGAGTTCTATAACCGCTTCCGTACCGGTGACGTGCCGATCGGTCTCACCACCTACAATACATACAACCAGCTGATGGCGGCAGCTCCCGAACTGCGCGGTCTGTGGGCGATGGCGCCCATCCCGGGTATGATCCAGTACAAGAAGGATGCCGACGGCAACTACGTTCTGGACGAGTACGGTGATAAGATCGAGGCTTACGGCGAATGGAAGACCAATGCGGACGGTTCGCTGTACCGCGATGAGAACGGTCAACCGGTGCCGGTGTATGGTGAGCCTGAATACGACGAAAACGGTAATGCGACCAATCTACTGATCAACCACATGTCCGCCTCCGGCGGTACCGGTTGCATGCTGCTGAGCGCGGCCGTCAAGCGTGGTGTGGCGGACAGCGCTTTCGAATTCCTGTGCTGGTGGACGGCGACGCCGCAGCAGATTCGCTACGGTCAGGAGTTGGAAGCTACGATGGGTGTGGCGGCGCGTCATACGCCGGCTTCCATCGAAGCGTTCTACAGCATGGGCTGGACTGAGGAAGAACTGCAGGTGCTGGATGCGCAGCGCTTGCAGACCGACAACGTCTACTCCGTCCCCGGTGACTACCTGCTGGCTCGCTCACTGACCAACGCCCTGCGTTCCACGCTGGACGAAAAACTGGAGCCGCGCCGCACGTTGTCGAAGTACAACCGCGACATCAATTCGGAAATCACGCGCAAGCGTAAAGAGTTTGGCCTGAAATATTGAGAGGAGGGGTTAGATCATGAGTGCTAAGAAGAAAACAGCCAGCCTGAGTGCTCAGGCGCGACAGAGCTACGTGGCGCACTATCTGATGCTGTCCCCGTTCCTCATTGCTTTTATTACCTTTACTATTCTGCCGATCCTGGCATCCATCGTGTTGAGTTTTACTAACTTCAACATGGTTCAGTTCCCCGGTTTTACCGGCATGGAGAACTACATCCGACTGCTGTTTGATGACGACGTGTACATGATCTCGCTGAAAAACACATTGATCATGGCGTTGATCGTTGGTCCGGTCGGTTACATTCTCAGTTTCGTGGTCGCTTGGTTGATCAATGAACTGGGCTACCGTCTAAGAGTTATGTACACCTTCTTCATGTACACGCCGGCTCTGTGCGGCGGTGCGGCAACGATCTGGTCGTACATATTCTCCTCGGACTCCAAGGGCTTCCTGAACGACTTGCTTCTCAAGCTTGGTATCGTCTCGGATCCCATCCAGTGGCTGACCAACTCCGACTACACCATGACGGTTGCGATCATCGTGGCCATCTGGGGCAGCTTCGGTACCGGCTTCCTTTCCTTCGTTTCCGGTCTGCAATCCTTGGATCGCACGTTCTTTGAAGCGGCGGCCATCGACGGTCTGCGTAACCGTTGGCAGGAGCTGTACTACGTTACCTTCCCGCAGATGAAGGAATTCCTGCTGTTCGGTGCGGTGCAGTCCATTTCCTCCGCATTCTCGATCGCTCCGACGATCACCGGTAACCCCAGTACCAACTACTCGACGCACACATTGGTCTTGCATATCCAGGACCACGCGAACGTCCGTTATGAAATGGGTTATGCTTCGGCCGCGGCCGTTGTCCTGTTCCTGCTGATGTTCCTGTCGTGGAAGCTGATCAATAAGCTGCTGGCGAAGATCTCGGCGTAAGGAGGGATAAGAGATGGCAAAAGAAAAAGTCAAAAAACCTGTAAACCTCAAGCGGCTCAAGACTCACCGCGTCATCCTGTCCCGTTCCAAGGGCGGTACGTTTGCGATCGGCGTTTTCGTCTCGCTGATGTCCCTGTTTATGCTGCTGCCGGTTATCTACTCGGTCGTTCAGGCTTTCAAGCCGATCGAGGAGATCTACGCGTATCCTCCGAAGTTTTTCGTGCAGAACCCCACCATCGAGAACTTCAAAATGGTTTTGAAGTTGGCCGGTAACCTGTGGGTTCCCTTCAGCCGTTACCTGTTCAACAGCTTGCTGATCGCTGTGGCGGGCACCTTTATCTCGGTGTTCATCTCCACACTGGCGGCATATCCGCTGGCCAAGGGCCGCTTCCCGGCTCGTTCCGCGATCTCCAGCGCGATCGTTATCGCTATGTTGTTTAACGGCAGTGTTACCACGATGCCCCGTTACCTCATCATCGCTGGTCTCGGCATGGTGGACACCTACTGGGCCGTGCTTCTCCCGGCTATGGCCGGTACGATGGGCGTTTTCTTGATGCGCCAGTTCATGATTACCGCCATTCCGGATTCCACGCTGGAAGCGGCGCGTATCGACGGCGCTAACGAATACACCATTTTTGCTCGCATCGTCACACCCAGCGTGCGTGCGGGTTGGATGACCTTGATCATCTTCTCGTTCCAGGGCTTCTGGAACTCCACGAACGGCACCTATATTTACAGCGAAGAGCTCAAGCAGCTGCCGTCCGTGTTGTCCTCGATTGCGGCGGGCGGTATCGCACGTGCCGGTGCAAGCTCCGCGGTGGCGGTCATCATGATGCTTTTGCCGATCATCGTCTTCTTGATCTCGCAGAGCTCCATTACTGAAACGATGTCCCACTCCGGTTTGAAATAACGGAAAACGTTAGTTTGCAGAAAGGTGCGTGTTTGGCCTATGCCGAAGAAAACATTAGGCGCGATACTGGTAGCGGTTTTGCTGCTGGTATGTTCGCTGTCTGTCGGGGCATTGCCGGGAAACAATGTCTCGTACACGACGTATGATTATAACTTTTATGAGGAGTCCATCGCAGCTCCCGCCGCCTATGCGCCGGCGGGACGCATCACCGGCGCTGACCTGACGGAACAGGCACATGCGGCGGGCGATACGGATGTTGACCTCAGCAGCTTCCAATATCCCACGGATATCTACCACGATGAGGAAGCAAGACTGATCTATCTGTTGGATAGCTTGAGCTCTCGCGATGATGCGGATGCACAGTGCCGTCTGATCGTACTGAACGAGGATTATACCTATAATCGGGTCATTTACTTCGAAGAGTATTCGATGGTGCCGGTCAGCTATTCCTATTTCGATTACGACAAGCTCTCGGTGGAGATCGTCGATCTGGTTGATGAGAACGGTAATCCCATCATGGTCAAAGAGGTTGACACGGCTCAAAGTGAATACCTCTACGATGAAAACGGCGAGATCGTGATGGAGCAGTTGGTCAATCCGGTCACCGGCGAGCCGGTCTATAGCCCGTACGACGAGCCGATCGAGGTGGAAAAGTACGATCCTGAAAAGACGGTCTACAAGCTGATCCCTGCTGAGATCCGCGAGGCCGAAGGTTTCACCATCGACATCGAGGGCAAGATCTACATTGCGGATACCAAGGGCGAACGCATCGCAGTCTTTACGATGTCTGAGGATCCCGCAAAGCCGAACACAGCGCAGCTGTCTTATGAGATCATCCCCGATCCGGAAGAGACCCATCAGGACGAAGAACTGCCGTTCGACGTTTGTAAGGTCATCGTGGACAACCGCCTGAACCTGTATGCGATCGCCCGCAGCAACAATATGGGCGCGTTCGTGTTCAACAAGGATGGCGAGTATCAGCGTTTCTTCGGCGGTAACGAAGTGGAAAAGACCAGTGAGGTCGTTATGAAGTACCTCCTCCGTCCGTTCCTCACGCAGGAACAGCTGGAAGGTATGACCACCTCCACGCCGATCAATATCGCCAGCTTCGACGTTGATGAAGAGGGCTTTGTGTACACCTGTACGACGGTTGCTAACACCACGACAGTTCCGGAGGGTGTTATCCGTAAGCTGAACTACTTGGGCAAGAATATTCTGGATTCCGAGATCATCTTCGGTGATCTGGAGTGGGATCGCCTCGGTACGAGCCAGACCAAGGTTACCAACTTCATCGATCTGGACGTGGATGAGGACGGTTTCATCAATATGCTGGATACCAACCGCGGTAAGGTCTTCCAGTACACCGAGCGCGGTGAGCTGGTCGCGGTGTTCGGTTCCTATGGCGATCAGGTCGGCACCTTCGACAAACCGGTGGCCGTTGAGTCCATTGGCAGCGAGGTTCTGGTCGTGGACGCCAACAAAAAGTTGGTTCAGATCTTCCGTCCCACCGCCTACGGTGCGCAGTACCGTAAGGCGTTGGTCAACCTGGAGGATGAAAACTACGAGGAATCGCTGAAGATCTGGAACGAGCTGTTGGCGGCCAACTCTAACAACGCACACGCCTACTACGGTATCGGCCACGTGTATGACATGATGGGCGAATACGGCAAGGCGATGCAGTACTTTAAGCTGGCCGGTGATCGTGACTCCTATTCCGGTGCGTATCTGGAATATCGTAACGAGCTGATCGAGCAATGGTTCCTGCCGGTCGTGATCCTGGTGATCGTTCTGTTCATCGCCTATCAGGTGTACAAGCGCGTTCGCAAGGAAAAGGTCAAAGAAAGAAGCACGAGCGCTTACAGTAAGTTGGAGTCCAAGTACACCTTCCCGTTGTACACGCTGTTCCATCCGGCGGATGGCTTCCAACAGCTTAAGCCGCGTAAGATCGGCTCGTGGCGCGTGGTCAGCATTCTGTTGGTGGCACTGTTCTTCGTGTTTACACTGGAGTTCTTTGCTACCGGCTTTATCTTCAATCTGAACCGTTTGTCCGAGTACAGTCTGCCCATCATGGTGCTTAAGACGATCGGCATCGCGTTCCTGTTTATCATCGCTAACTGGGCGGTGTGTACGCTGTTTAACGGCAACGGCAATCTCAAAGAGATCGCCTGCGTAACGACCTATAGCCTGCTTCCGCTCATCGGAGCAATGCTCATCAATGTTATAGCGTCTAACTTCCTGAGCATGTCAGAAGGCGCCATTATGAACATTATTCTGGTCGTCGGCATTCTGTGGACGGTGCTTCTGCTGATCAGCGGTTTGGCTGCAATCCACGAATACACGATAACGCAATCGCTGTTCTCGACGATCGCAACCGTGATCGGTATGGCGGTCATTGTATTCCTGCTCATCATGTTCTTCAGCTTGATGCAGCAGACCCTCAGCTTCTTCCAGTCTATCATAACCGAGCTTATCACACGCTGATCTTAGAGAGGAGAGATTATCAATGAACAAAAAGCATATCCGGTTCATTATCTGCATGATCCTCTCAATGGCGATCTTGTTGATGATGAGTGTCGGTGTGTTTGCCGACAACGAAGATACCACCCTGCCGGAAGGCGACGGCACCACCGTCGACCAGACCGAAGAAGGTGTCGAGGACGGTACCGAAGGCGTTGAAGGCGACGATATGCCCGTGGTTGACGGTGTGACCGGTGAAGAGACCGAAAGCGACGATCGCGCCGGCGAGGGCTTCCTCGGCGAGAGCGAGATCAAGCTGGCCGCCTATGACGACTACACCTATATCTGCGGTGACCGTGAAAACGGTCTGGCTATGTACTACGACAAAAACAGCGGCATCGGTCTGTTCTATCTGGAAAAGATCGTTGACGGCAAAAAGGTCCGTTGGTACAGCACCGTGGATCAGCAGACCAGCGCGGAGGATCCCACCATCGGTGAATCCATCCAGAATATGCGCTCGCACATCGCGATCGAAAGCGTCAGCCGTGCGGAAATGGCCAACAAGCCGTTTGCAGAAGAGCGCACCTCGCGCTACGACTGTATCGGCTTAAACGGCGAGACCATCAAAAATGTCACGGTCAAGCAGCTTTCGAACGGTCTGAAGATCACCTATCACTTTGCCGCGGTCAACATCACGGTTCCCGTGATGTACACGCTGGAGGATGGCAAATTCTACGCTACCATCGTGGTCGATGAGATCGACGACGGCGGCGCGAACGGTGAGCACGTGCTGGTCAACGTCAACGTACTGCCGGCGTTTGGTGCCGGCAATTGGAACGACAATGGCTATGTCTTGGTTCCGGATGGCAGCGGCGCGCTGATGGAGTTCAACAACGGTGCTTACCGTGAGTTGGGCTATCGCCAGTACGAGGCGATGGTCTACGGCGATGATATGGCGATCGTAGCAGACCAGCAGGTCACCTACACGGAGGATATCCGTCTTCCGGTGTTCGGTATCGTGAATACCGATACGGACACCGCCCTGTACGGTGTCATTACCGAGGGTGACGGCGCTTCCTCCATCATCGCTATGTCCGGTAACTTCCAGTTCGGTTACAACGGCGCAAGCTCCATGTTCCACTATCGCGTGATGCAGAAGCAGTACAACCTGTTCAACAAGCGCGATGTGAACCTGATCGCTGAGCCGAAGTTTGAAAAGGGTGCGCGGTACCGCGTCCGCTACGACGTGCTGACTGGTGACGACGCCGATTACATCGGAATCGCCGCGGCGTACCGTGAGTATCTGAAGGATGACAAGGGCCTGAAGAAGGTCGAGGCAGAGCCCACGTTCCATCTGGACGCGGTCGGTGCCTTCGAGCAGGCGGCGACCTTCCTGGGCATCATCCCGTATACCGATACGGTTTCGCTGACCACCTATGAGCAGTGCACCACCATCCTCGGCGAGCTAAACGCCGGTGGTGCCGAGCGGCTCACGCTGCGGTATCTCGGTTGGAGCGGCGACGGTATGGAAAACGCCAAGCTCCCCAAGGCGGCAAACCCCATGAACGCCCTTGGCGGCAAGAAAGGTCTGGCGGCGTTGCAGGATTACACCGCGAAGAACAACGTCGCGTTGTTCCCGGACGTGGATCTGCTCAGCTTCCGGAAGAACGGCAACGGTGTCAGCGCACGTAAAGCCGGCATCCGCACCGTATTCGGCAAGATCTCCTATCAGCCCAAGTATATGCTGTCCACGTATGTGACGGTGCTGGAGTCCGATACCACGACCATTCTCACCCCTGAGAAGATCAACTGGGCAGCGGAGCGCTACATGGCTTCGCTGATCGAAAAAAACTTCAGCGCGGTCAGCCTGAGCACGCTGGGCGAGTATTGCTACTCCAACTTCTACGTTGAGAACGAGCAGTATCGCTACACCTTCCCAAGCAAGGTAGAGGAAGTGCTGAAATCCTACGCAAAGACCACCAAGCTGAGTTTCGACGGCGGTAACGCTTATGTTCTGCCGTACGCCAGCTTGATCACCAACGTGCCGATCCACTCCAGTGGCTACGACGTGTTCGATTCGGACGTTCCGTTCTATCAGGCCGTGCTGCACGGCTGGGTCCCGTACACCACGGAATCCATTCCGCAGGCAGGCAACCCCGAGGTCACCTATCTGGCGGGCGTCGAGACCGGTAGCGAGCTATTGTACCTCGGCATTTATGAAGAAGCCGATGCGCTGTTCGATACCGAGTATGATCACCTGTACGGTTCTCATTACAAGCTATGGATGAACAACGCGATCGCACAGTACAAAGAGTACATGCCTCTGTTGGAGAAGATCCACGATCAGGAGATCACCGAGCACGAGGAATTGAGATCCGGTATCCTGTCGGTCTACGTGACCGGCTATGCTAACGGTGTTGAGGTCGTTGTCAACTACAACGACAAGGACGTGACCGTTGGTAAAGTGACCGTGCCGGCCGGCGGCTTTGTGTGGGGCACTGACCTCGATTTGGAAGCCGGTCCGGAAGAACCCGCTCCCACCCCCGAGGCCGATCCCGACCTCGGCGGGGAAGAGACGCCGGACGAGGGTACGACAGAGGAAGACGGCTCGGTGATCGAAGAAGAGCCGACCGTTGAAGACAACGAAACTGATGATGTAATCGGGGGTGAGCAATAATGGCAAACAAGGCAGAAAAGCCAGTCAAGGCTCCGAAAGCGCCCAAAGCCGTGAAGGCTCGCAAAGCTCCGAAGGCCCCCAAGGTTCCCGGTAAGAAGCTGTTTAAGATGTCGCTGACGCAACGTCAGGCGTGGACAGGTCGATTGTTTGTGTCTCCCTTCTACATTGGTTTCTTTGTGTTTTTCTTTTCTCAGTTGGTTCAGTCCATAACGTTCTGCTTTAACAGCGTTACCCCCATGATGGGCGATCTGGATATGCAGTTCAAAGGCTGGGGTAACTTCTACCACATTTTCCGTGAGGACGCGGACTACATCACCCAGCTGGTGGGATCGCTGACCACCTTGGCGTGGAAGGTGCCGGTCATCATCGTGGCGAGCTTGTTCATTGCCATTATCCTGAAGTCCAAATTCCGCGGCAGGACCTTCGTGCGTGGCGTGTGCTTCCTGCCCGTCGTGCTTGCCGGCGGTATCGTTATGGACATCGTTCAGGGCGATACGATCTCGAGCAGCGTTATGAACGGCTCTATGGTCGCCGGCGGCTCCATGGTCGATACCAATTCCCTACAGGACCTGCTGGTCAATATGGGCTTGGGCAGTGAGATCACCTCGTTTATCAACACGATCTACGCCAACCTGTTCGGCGTTTTGTGGGAGTCCGGTGTTCAGATGATCATCTTCCTGGCCGCCCTGCAGAGCATCTCGCCCTCGCTGTACGAGGCCTCCTCCATTGAGGGCGCCACCGGCTGGGAAAACTTCTGGAAGATCACCATCCCGATGATCAGTCCAATGATCATGCTCAACATATTCTACACTATTGTGGAAAGCAGTATTAGTACCAACAACCCGGTCATGGACCAGGTCGTTGCGACGTACAATACGATGAAGCTGGGCATCTCGGCGGCAATGGGTTGGGTCTACTTTGCGGTCATCGCCGTGGTGCTTGGCATCGTGGCCTTCTGTTTCCGCAAGGTCAACGTGAAGTCGTAAGGGGGGGAATCACTATGGCAACAAAAACTCGTAAGTTGAATCCCGTTATCCTTCGTCGTCGGGCGCAGAGTGGTGCCGTTAAGTTGGTTCGCTTCTGCTTCTTGCTGGGTCTGTGCTACCTGTTCCTGTTCCCGATCTTCTACCTGCTGCTGCAGGCGTTCTCCGATCCTGACTCCCTGACCAACCCCAACGTGGTGTGGATCCCGCTGGAGTGGACACTGGAGAACGTAGTGGCCGCTATTGAGAAGATCAACTTTTGGGGCGCGGCGCGTATCAGTATGATCCACGCTGTCGGCGGCACGCTGGCCTCATTGGTGTCTTGCGCGCTGGTCGGCTATGGCTTCGCTCGCTACAAGTTCGCCGAAAAAGGCGTCGCCTTTATGATGGTGGTCCTTACCATCATCGTTCCGCCGCAGACGCTGCTTATCACGCAGTATCTGCAGTACGCAAACTTTCTGGGTACCGGCATTAACCTGCTGGACACCCCGTGGGTGCTGATCCTGCCGGCCTTCTTCGGCTGCGGTCTGCGTAACGGCCTGTTTATTTTTATCTTCCGTCAGTTCTTCCTCGGTCTTCCCAAGGATCTGGAAGAAGCGGCGTGGGTGGATGGCTGCAATCCGCTGCGCACCTTTGTCAGCATCATCATCCCCAGCTCCGGCCCCGGTATCGTGACCGTCACGTTGTTCTCCTTCGTATGGCACTGGAATGACTACTACTATTCCGCCATGCTGTACACGTCGCGCGAGAACAAAGCGTTGGTCCCGATGATGCAGTCGGTTTCCGGTTCGTTGCTGACGTCGATGTCCGATGGCGGCAGCGCAGGTGCCATCAGCGCCCGCGGTGTGTTGGGTGCTGCCGGTCTGTTGACCATCATCGTTCCGTTAGTGCTGTATGTTGTCCTGCAGCGCTACTTCGTGGAAAGCATTGAGCGTACCGGCATCGTCGGATAAGCGTGATATAGCCAATAACACCCCCGCGCGGCAAAGCCGTGCGGGGGTTTCGCTTTTCCAGACGCTCTCCGAATTTGTACACGTCCGCGGAAGGGATAAGGCCCTGCCCTACCAACACCCCTCGATCTCGCACGGCCTCATCACCCCGCACCCCAGAGCAAAAATTGGACACAACCACACCGCACAATCCCAACAAATGGGGCCTTCAAACCAACCACCCACAACATCTTGTGTTTGTCTACAAAAGCCGGTCCCAAAGCAAAATTTTGTTGTCATTTTTCCCAAAATCTATTGCAAATTTGTAAGAGCTTTGTTATAATTAACGTGCGAGTAAGCGGTGGTGTGCCCATCGCCGCCGCGGAGCGTATAGTTGCTTCAATTCGCTCCAAAAATTTTTAGAAAAGGGGTATACTGTTATGAAGCTGAAGCGCTGCTTGGCTATCGTCCTTGCGCTGCTCATGGTTCTTCCGCTGGTTGCGTGCAGCAAGACTGCCGACACGGATAAGAACACTGGCAAAGACAAGGCTGATGGCAACAAGACGACGGCTGCTGCCACCACGACGACCACCACGACAGAAGCACCTGTCTCCGGTGATCCCACGGACGACGAAGTAGTCGATCCGTCCGTGACGGATGAGAGCGGCAACCTTGTCACCACCACGACCACCGTCGTGACGGATGAGAGCGGCAACGTTGTCACCACGACTCAGGACCCGAACGCGCCTACCACCACGACCACTTCCGGTCGTACGAAGAAGACCACCACCAAAGTGTCGGTCACTCCGGGTGGCACGGCCAACTTCGCGCCTATCACCATCAAGGAGGGCGATACGCCGGTCGAGAAGGGTCTGAACTTCGGTGGCAAGACCTACAAGTTCGCATTCTACGGCTCCACTTGGTCCGACGATCACTCGAAGTGGCACGCCGATTTCCAGCAAGACTACAATGTCAAGCTGAAGATCGACGCTGTTCCCATGACGGAGTACGTTACGACCCTGTCTTCGGCTCTGGCCTCCGGTAAGCCGTACGACATCGTGTTCTTCTACGCCTTCGACTATCCGTCGCAGATCACCGCGAAGGTCATGCAGCCTCTCGATAACTACATCACGACGGCTGACATGTGGGATGACGACTCCGCCACCACCGGTGGTTACTCCTACTCTCTGGCCGAGGCTATGTCTCTGAACGGTCACGTCTACTGCGTTGGCGGCAACTACCTGCAGACTCCCACCGTTATCTGGTACAACAAGAAGGAGTTTGCCAAGGCCGGCTACACCGGCGCGAAGGATCCGCTGGCGCTGTACAATGCAGGTAAGTGGGATTGGCAGACCCTGTACGACATGCTGTCTGTTATCCAGAAGCCCGACAAGGGTGTCTACGGTATCAACACCATCGCTCCGTGGTACGATCACCAGTTCATCAACTCCTTCAACACCGACTTTGCGAAGCTGAACTCCAACGGTCGTCTGGAAGAGAACCTGTCCGACCCGAACCTGTATGCGGCGTACGAGATGCTGCAGAAGTTCTGCTACGGCGAGCACAAGGTCACCAACCCCAAGGATCAGTACACGAACGGTTTGGACCAGTTCTACAACGGCACCACCGTTTCGGTCATCGGGGAAATGGGTGCATA
Source organism: Acutalibacteraceae bacterium (assembly GCA_045578625.1). GTDB lineage: Bacteria > Bacillota > Clostridia > Oscillospirales > Acutalibacteraceae > RGIG3009. Next base: position 36,147 of record JAZNKN010000020.1, read on the forward strand.
CTGGAACGCGGTTACGAAGATTCCTTCTGCGTCTGCGTTCGATAAGAGTATGAACAATCTGGGCGTTGTTCCGCTGCCGCAGTACAAAGGCGGGCCTCACTCCATTTGGGGTTGGATGGGCTACGGCGCCGGTGCCGGCGCTTCTGAGGAAGGCGTCCTGTGCGCCCTCGCGTTTGCGAAGCACGACTCCATCCACAACCACAAACAGGCCTATCATCCCAACATGCCCGCTGCGATAAAGAAGGTGTCTTGCAGCATTCTGGATTCCGACCATCTGATCGGTCCCAAGAACGGCTTTGAGTCCTCCGCCGGCTCGTTGGGCGGCATCGGCACCAAGCTCTCTACCGCTATTGCTATCAACGGTCAGAATATCACCGTTGTGCTGAAGGGCTACAAGAAGCTCACTCAGACCGTCATTGATACTGCTCTGAAGGCGTAATCCTCCAAGGCTGGGTATCGATTTTCTGGAACAAGCATCCCCCGGCAGGGCTATCCTGTCGGGGGTTTACCTGTTTTAGGGGAGAATACAAAATTCGCCATTTTTTGGAAGGAGGTTTCACGTTATGATTATGAAAATGTATCGGAAGCCCCCTTTCGGAGATTCTCGACCTAACGGTCGATGCTGCTCTGGCAGCTGTCATTGAGAGTGAGCCCACTGTTGAAGACAACGATAAAGAGCTTTCTGTTTGACAAATGACACACAGCGCCCCGGCGGTTCCGGCGGGGCGCGTTTTCTTATCGCTCCGCACAATCCTCGCGGGCGAGCAATGCTCGCTCCTACAATGCTGGTTCGGACCTGTACAAACCCATTGGAACACACCCCTCCACGCACCCATCCCTGCCTGTCCGCATAGATTGGAAAGAGCGAATGCTCACACACTATGCGGAAAGGAGGAAACGGTATGTATCAGAGAAATTGCACGCCGCTGTGCGGCGTGATCGGTGTGATCCTCGGCGTCATTGTCGGCGTGGCCATTGGTGTGCTGTTCAACTTCGAACTGCTTCCCGGTCTTGTCGCCGTGCTTCCCACAGTGCTGGCGCTTGGCGCGGGAACGCTTGTGTTGCTGTTGGTCGGCTTGGCCGCGGCGGCCTATCGCACCGATTGTACGCTAGCTGATTGCCTTGAGACCGCCGGCACCAAGCTGGCGGCCGGCGCGATCGGTACGGTTGCCGGTGCATTGCTGTCGCTGCTCTTTGCCGGCGGCACGCTGTTCACATTGCAGCTCATTCTGGCGGCAATCACCGCATTTTTCGTGACCTATCTGGCGGTTCAGGTATTCTGCTTTGTCCTCTGCATCACCCGCCGCCTGTAACGCACAGACTCCCCGGGCTCTATTCGCTACCCCCTGAGATGGGCATACCAGGCTCCCTCATTGAGGAAACTGTCAGCTGAAGGCTGACTGAGGGAGTTTTTTCGTACCCCTGCATCCCCCGCACAAAAGCCCTGCGCCAGTGGCGCAGGGCTTTCATCATGTTTATTCATTTGCACGAACTCGTCGTAGGGGGCGGCGCCATCGACGCCCCGCTAACCCATACGCAATACGGCAATCTTTTTATCCGCGCGACCACGCGCAGGGTACGGTGCCGTTCAACGCGGCAATGATGACCTCCGGCGTGTTCTCCGGCAGTTCCAGATACGCGCAGGCCTCAGCAATGTCGTCCAACCGATGCGCGTCGGAACTCAGCAGCAGCGGCTTGTCGCCGATCTCGCGGTACTGTGCCTTCAGTGCGTCAACATCGCCCTTGGCGGTGATCTCCACCGCTGCAAACCCAACGGGCGGTAGATCGCCCAGCGCCGCCGTGACGCTGTAGGAGGGGCGGTCAATGTGTGCCGGAAACGCTGCACCACCGTAGGATCGCACCAGCTCCACCACGTCGTCCACACTGACAGCCGAAGCCGTCGTCAGCAGGATCTCCTTCGTGCCGATCGGCTCGTCCTCGGCGTTGCAGATCACCTGCTCGCCGAAAATATCCGGTCGGTTTTTCACCGGCGGCAGGGTAGGGGAGATCGCCGCGTCAAAGGCCAACGCTTGCTCCACCGTGGGGAACAGACAGACCACGTGCGCTTCCTCTGCCGTACACAGCTCCATGCCGGGCAGAAAGGTCAGCCCCAGTTCACGGGCGACCTCCGCGGCGGCGGGGCAGTTGGCGCAGGAATTGTGGTCGGTCAGCGCCAGAGCGTTCAGCCCCAGGATCGCCGCCATCTGTACGATGTCGTGCGGCGTCATTTCCGCATCCCCGCAGGGCGAGAGACAGGAATGAATATGAAGATCGTAGTAAATTCTCATTCTCTCGCTCCTTTCTATCCACTAAGCCCCCGTTGGCAGGGGAAGGGGACCGGGCTTGCGCGGTGGAGGGGTTTTCGCATAACAGCACCCTCGCGGGCATTCTTATATCAACTTCGACAGCGCCACTGCCAACGTATACGCATCCTTACCGCTGCGCAGGACGGTGATCTCTTCGGTGGCGGCGCGATCACGCGCCGCGTCATCCAATGCCGCGTTCTCGCATAGAATGAGGCAGGGGAGATCGGCCAACACGCACACCGCGATGGCGTTGACATTGCCCATCACGCTGAACCACGCGTGTCCCGCCGGGGCGCGACCCATGACCCAACTGAGCAGGTCGCCGCAATATCCGCCCTCCACCGGACGGTCAAGGTCACCCTCGGTCAGGATCTCCAACCCCAAGGGTGCGATCAGGTCACGCACGATCATACATTGTCCTCCCCTTCCACACTTTGCAGCCGCTGGCGCAGACGGAAAATACAATCATCCTCACTGGCAAGTCCCAGAGCCACGTCCTCTGCCAACGCGTGGCAGGAGGGCGCGCCGCAGGAGCCGCAATCCAGTTTGGGCAAGCCCTCGGCGATCTCGTCTGCCTGCTGCATCAGCCGCATCGCGTCAAACACGTTCTCCGCCAAGCGGAGCGCGGGATTTTCCTCCAACGGCTGCGACCAACGCAGTGCCGACATCTCGCCCATTTCACCGGCGCGATTGCACGACACCGGCATATATTTTCGCAGATGCTTGATACGCGCACGTGCCACGTAGCCGTTTTCGGTGGTAAACACGCCGCCGACACAACCGCCGGCACAGGCGTTGAGTTCAATAAAGTCCAGATCAGTAAACTTCTCGTCCTCCAGATCCTCCAGTACGCGGATGACGTTCTGAATACCGTCCGCGGAGAGGTGGTTTTCGTTCAGCGTACCGGCCGCCTCGCCCCCGATAAACGACCAGCTGACGCCGATCAATCCGGAGTGCGACAGCGGTTCCACCGCTTCCAGTTTATTCATCTTGTTTAGCAGTGCCGGATAAATATCGCTGATCGCCAGCACACCGTCCACCTGCGAGCGTGGTATCCCGATGGGAGCGTGCGCGTCGGTGACCTTGGCGGGGCAGGGCGAGATGAAGAAGATGCCGATCTCCTCAGGCTTCAGACCGGTTCGCGCCATTACGCGCTGACGAGCGAGCGCCGCCGAGACCTCCATCGGGGATTTGAGCGGCAGCACGTGCTCACACAGTTCGGGGAAGCGCACTTGAATTAGCCGTACCACCGCCGGGCAAGCCGAGCTGATGACCGGCTTTTTCAGCTTGCTGTCCGCGAGCATCTGGCGCGTGGCGTCCGACACGATCTCCGCACCGCGGGAGACCTCAAACACCTCGTCAAAACCAAGCCCGGTCAGGCCGGTGAGGATGACGTCCACGTCATCCAGATTGCGGAACTGTCCGTACAGCGAGGGCGCGGGCAGCGCCACGGTATATGTGTAATTGTCCAACAAGGCCAGCGAATCGTGGCGCGCCTTCTTCGCACGGTGCGGACAAACGCGGATACATTCGCCGCAGTCGATGCAGCGCTCGGTGATGATCACGGCCTTGCCGTCGCGCACACGGATCGCCTGCGTGGGGCAGTGCTTGATACAGTTGGTGCAGCCCACGCATTTTTCGGTATCCAGTGTGACGGAATGAACGAAATGTTCCATTGCGGTTTCACCCTTACTCGGTAACCAACACAGTCAGATACATAGTCGTGCCCTTGCCGGGGGCGGTGTCAATGGTGAGTGTGTCGGTATATTTTTTGATGTTCGGCAGACCCATACCGGCGCCGAAGCCCAGGTTGCGGACTGTCTCCGAAGCGGTAGACCAGCCCTCCTGCATGGCGAGGTCGAGATCCGGAATACCCGGGCCGTTATCCGACAGCGTGATCAGCACGCGATCCGGCTCGATCTCCACGTCGGCGGTGCCACCGCCCGCGTGGATGACCATATTGATCTCGCCCTCATACATGGCGATGGCAACGCGGCGGATCACATCCGGACGGAAGCCAAGCTGCTTGAGCTTGCCCTTGACCGCACCGGATGCTTCGCCCGCCCGCGTGAAATCATCACCGGGGACGTCATAATGCAATTTGATACCCAATGTATTTCACCAGCCTTTCGCCGGGATCAGGCGTCACCGCCGGACAGCCCGTTTTGATACAGCAGGCCGCAGGCGGTGAACATACGCAGCGGCGTGGTCATCACAACGATACCGCGCTCTTCTGCCAATTCGATCATTTCGGGGGTCGGCTCCTTGCCGCGTACAAAGACGATGCACACCATATCCATCATCTCCGCCGTGCGCACGACCTGCGTATTCACAAGGCCGGACAGCAGCACCGACTGGTCCTTGACGAAGGCCAGCACATCGCTCATCATATCGCTGCCGCAGGCGTTGCGCACCTCTGTATCCAGTGCGTTACCGCACCGAATGTCCGCGCTCAGAATCGATTTTACATCCGCGATGGTCATAAACGATCATCCTTTCTGTGTTTACATACTTCCATTATAGCGGTTACAGAGAGAATATGCAAGTCAGCCGCGCGAAAATTGCGAAAATTACGAAAAGCGGTTGACTATCTGCGACAAAAATAGTAAAATGATTGTTACGCATAAGTTTTATTTTTAATAGGGGGAATAAACCATGGCAAGAGTGTATAATTTTTCGGCGGGTCCGTCCGTTCTGCCGGAAAGCGTGTTGCGTCGTGCGGCGGATGAGATGATGGATTATCAGGGTTCCGGCCAGTCGGTAATGGAGATGTCTCATCGATCTAAGACCTACGATGCGATCATCAAGGAATGTGAAGCACTCCTGCGTGAAGTGATGAATATTCCGGATAACTATAAAGTGCTGTTCCTGCAGGGCGGCGCGTCGTCCCAGTACGCCATGATCCCGCTGAACCTGATGACAGGCAGCGGCAAGGCCGATTTTATCATCACCGGTCAGTGGGCGAACAAGGCGTATCAGGAAGCGTCCCGCTACGGCGAGACCAAGGTCATCGCCAGCTCCAAGGACAAGACCTTCTCGTATATTCCCACGTGGGATGAGGCAGACTTTACCAAGGATGCCGACTATTTCCACATCTGCCTGAACAACACCATCTACGGCACCAAATTCACCACGCTGCCCGAGACCGGCGACGTGCCGCTGATCGCGGATGTGTCGTCCTGTATCCTGTCCGAGCCGATCGACGTGGCTCGCTTCGGCATGCTGTATGCCGGTGCGCAGAAGAACATGGGTCCTGCCGGTTTGACGGTGGTTATTGTGCGTGAGGATCTCATCGGTGAGGCGCAGGAATGCACCCCCACAATGTTCAAATACAGCATCCACGCTGACAACGACTCCATGTACAACACCCCGCCCTGCTACTCCATCTACGTGTGCAAGCTGGTGCTGGAGTGGATCCGCGACGAGATCGGCGGTCTGGAGAAGATGAAGGCGATCAACGAGAAGAAGGCAGCGCTGCTGTACGACTTCCTGGATTCCTCCAAGCTGTTCCGCGGCACGGTGGAAAAGAAGGATCGTTCGCTCATGAACATCCCCTTCGTCACCGGCAACGAGGAGCTGGATGCCAAGTTTGTTAAGGAAGCGGCTGCCGCCGGCTTCGTCAACCTCAAGGGCCACCGTTCGGTGGGCGGTATGCGTGCCTCCATCTACAACGCGATGCCGGTCGAGGGCGTCGAGAAGCTGGTCGAGTTTATGAAGGCGTTTGAAGCTGCCAACGCCTAAGGAGAGATAGAGAATGAACATTTTAACACTGAATAAGATCGCCGCCTGCGGTACCGACCGTCTGGGCAGTGGCTATACCGTGGGTGACGCGGTGGCGGATCCGGAGGGTATTCTGGTTCGCTCCGCGGCAATGCACGAAATGGAGTTCCCGAAGTCGCTGCTCGCCGTGGCGCGCGCCGGCGCGGGTGTCAACAACATTCCGCTGGATCGCTGCAGCGAAGAGGGTATCGTGGTGTTCAACACCCCCGGTGCCAACGCCAACGCGGTGAAGGAACTGGTCATTGCCGGTCTGCTGCTGGCCTCCCGCAAGGTCGTGCCGGCCATCGAGTGGGCGCGCACGCTCAAAGGTCAGGGCGCCGAGGTCGGCAAGCTGGTCGAAAAGGGCAAAGGTCAGTTCGCCGGCCCCGAAATTCTGGGCAAGAAGCTGGGCGTTATCGGTCTGGGCGCGATTGGCGTGTTGGTTGCCAACGCTGCCAAGTCGCTGGGTATGGACGTCTACGGCTACGATCCGTACCTGTCGGTGGATGCCGCGTGGAAGCTGTCTCGCTCGGTGCATCACGCTGCCAATCTGGAGCAGCTGTTTGCTGAGTGCGATTACATCACCCTGCATCTGCCGCTTACGCCGGATACCCGCGGCACGATCAATGCCAAGAGTATTGCCGGCATGAAGGACGGTGTGCGCATCCTCAACTTCGCCCGCGGCGAGCTGGTGGACAGCGACGCGATGAAGGCGGCTCTGGCCGACGGCAAGGTGGCCTCCTACGTGGTGGACTTCCCCTCGGATGAGATGCTAGAGGTGGAAAACGTCGTGGCGATCCCCCATCTGGGCGCTTCCACGCCGGAGAGCGAGGATAACTGTGCGATGATGGCGGCCGATGAGCTGAAGGCGTATCTGGAGCAGGGCGTGATCCGCAATTCGGTCAACTATCCGAATATGGAGACGTGCAAGTCCACCGACGTGCGCGTGTGTGTGCTGCACCGCAACATTCCCACGATGCTGGCACAGATCAGCACGCTGATCTCGGAGGACGGCATCAATATCGATACGATGACCAACCGTTCCAAGAAGGATTATGCGTATACGGTGTTAGATGTGTCAACGGACGTCGCCGAGGCGACGCTGGAGAAGATCCGCGCGATCGACGGCGTGATCCGCGTTCGCAAGATCTGATGAAATGGCAAGCGCCCACCGATCCGGTGGGCGCTTTTTCTGCTGTAAAGGAGGGAGACCGATGCTGTTTCGTGTGATCGGCGCTGTTGTCAGCGCCGCAGCGCTGCTGTGGGGCGTGCTGCCGGTACGGCTGAATATCGGCAGCGTGACGTTGATCGTCGGCGGCTTGTTGGGGCTGACGGTATGCGTTCGGTTTTCGGACGTCGCCAACCTCGTACGGCGGCTGTGGCAGAGCATAGGCGGCCGTGTCGGCCTCCTTGCCGCGGCAGCGGTCGTACTGGCGGTGCTGATACTGTTTGTGACACTGTCGGTCGCTATGGTGCGCGCCAATTCCCGCAAGCCGGCGGACAACGCCACCTTGGTGGTGTTGGGTGCGGCGCTCAACGGTGATCAGCCCAGCCGTCTGCTCCGCGGGCGCTTGGACGCAGCGGTGGCATACCTGAACCACAATCCGGAGGCGATGTGTATCGTGTCCGGTGGGCAGGGTCGTGACGAGGCGTATACCGAGGCGTCGGTGATGCGGACCTACCTCATCAATGCCGGTATCGCGGCGGAGCGCATCTATCTGGAGGAACAGGCCACCAGTACCTACGAAAATATGATATTTTCGCGAAAAATCATTGAAAAGCACGGATTAAATCCAAAAATTGCGGTCGCCACGCAGGAATTTCACCAGTATCGGGCGGCCAAATTTGCTGAAAAAGCGGGAATGGAGACGGTTGGTGCCGTGACGGCAACCACACCGCTATACCTGCTCGGAAGCTACTGGATCCGCGATTTTTACGGCATTTGCTACATGGCGCTTTTCGGAAAATAAGAAACCGAAGACGGCCCCGCCGTCTGCGGTTTTTCTTGTATTACAGACCAAACAGTTTCCGCAGGGTGGCGGCAACGTCGTCGGTCTCCGCCGCCCCGGAGGCGGTCAGCGTGCCGCGCATACGGTACGGATGCCCGACGGCGGCAAGCAGCTCGGCGTCGTTTTCGCCGTCGCCGAAGGCGACCGCCTGATCCGCGGTGATGCCGAGCTTCTGCATAAGCGTTAGCGCGGCGTTGCCCTTGTTGGCACAGGGCGCGACCAGTTCGGTCAGGCCGGATTCGCGGTAGGCGACGCGGTAGCTGACGTCGGGCTGGGGTTCTCGGTCGGAGAACAGCTCCAGTTTTAGGAAGTCCTCACCGACCTCGTTGAGCGAGGTGATGGGGCGGCCGGTGGCGGGTGCGCCGCCGAGGCAATAGACCGTCTCGCGGCCGTGGACTGCAGCGGCGGGGAACTGGCGCAGCAGCTCGCGGGCGGCCTTGCGCGGCAGCGGACGCTTGTGCAGCACGCAGTCGCGGTGCATCGTCAGTGCGCCGTCAAGGCAGATGAATACCAAACGGTGTGCCAGAGCGCCGAACAGCGGACGCAGCTGTGCGTAGGGTCTGCCGCTGGCGATCGCCGCGGTAATACCGCGGTCGGTCAGCCGACGCAGCACATCGACAATATCGGGGGAGATCGCTGTTTCGCCGCGCGGCAGCAGTGTGCCGTCAACGTCGCAGAAAACCAGCCGCAGCATGACGGCACCTCCTTATCATTTCATGGTAACGACCGTGACACCGGTCTCGCCCTCGCCGTAAGCGCCGAGGCGGAAGGAGTCCACCCCGGGGCAGGTGCGCAGATGCGCTTGTACGGCGGCGCGCAGAGCGCCCGTACCCTTACCGTGGATGATGGTGACGCGTTCCAGACCCGCCAGACGGGCGTCGTCCAGAAACTTGTCTACTTCCATCAAGGCTTCCTCGGTCATCTGGCCGCGCAGATCCAGCTCGGTGCGCGCACTGCGCGAGGAGCGGGACAGCTCGGCACCCAAACGGTGACCGCCCCTGCTCGGCGCGGGCTTCGCTTTCTTTTCCAACAGACGGATAGTGTCCAGCTTTACGCGGGTGCGGATGATACCGGCTTGTACCTCGACGGTGTCCGCGCCCTCAGTGACCGACACCACCACGGCGGGCTTATCAATATCGGTCAGCAGCACGTCGTCCCCGACCTTGAGGGGCCGCGGCAGGGTGTATTGCTCGCGGCGACGCTGGGTGACAGGGTCGATGTCATCTTCCAATTTATTCAGCCGATTGCGCAGCTGCGAGCGTGCGGCCGAGGCTTTTTTGGAGAAGTCGGCGGCGTCCTTTTGACGGCGTAGGTCGTCCAGCTCATCCATCAGGGCTTCGGCATCCCGACGGGCGCGTTCGACCAGACGCTTGGCTTGGTCGCGTGCTTCGGTCAATTCCTTTTCACGCAGGTCGTCCAGCTCGCGCAAGCGGCGGTCAGCCGTTTCCTTGGCGGCGGCAGCCTCGGCAGCCATACGGCGGGCAGAGAGCAGCTCCGTCTCCAACGCCCGACGCTTTTCCTCCAGACTGACGACGACCTCCTCCAGACGGCGTTCGTCGCCGTCAACGAGCGAGCGGGCGTGCTGTACCACGGAGGGGGTCATCCCCAACCGTTCGGAAATGGCGAACGCGTTGGACCGACCCGGCACACCGACGAGCAGACGGTAGGTGGGGCGGAGCGTGGCCACGTCAAATTCACAGCTGCCGTTTTCCACGCCCGCCGTTTGCAGGGCGTAGGCCTTCAGCTCGGCGTAGTGGGTCGTTGCCGCAATGCGCGCGCCTTGGCTGCGCAGCTGCTCCAACGTGGCAGTAGCCAGTGCCGCACCCTCGATGGGGTCCGTACCGGCGCCGAGTTCGTCCAACAGCACCAACGAGCGGTCGTCCGCGTCCTTCAGGATGCGGATGATGTTGGTGGTATGTGCCGAGAAGGTGGACAGCGATTGCTCAATGGACTGCTCGTCACCGATATCCGCCAGCACCGTGCGGAACACCGAGAAGGTGCTGCCGTCGCTGACCGGCGGCAGTAAGCCGCATTGTACCATCAGTGTCAGCAATCCCAAGGTTTTGAGGGTGACGGTCTTGCCGCCGGTATTGGGGCCGGTGATGACCAGTGTGTCAAATGCCACGCCAAGCTCAACGTCGATGGGAACGACGCGGTCGGCAGCGATGAGCGGATGCCGCGCCCGACGCAGACGGATACAGCCGTCGTCCGTGACGGTGGGACGGGTGGCTTTCATCGCATAGGCGAGCCGTGCCTTGGAAAAAATGAGATCCAGTTCGATCAGCACGGCGTAGTCCTGCAGAATCGCGTCGGCAAACGAGCCGGCCTCCGCGGACAGTTCCTGCAAAATATGTTCGATCTCCGCGGCTTCGCGGGATTCCCAAAGCTTTAAGTCGTTGTTGGCTTCCACCGCGCCCATCGGCTCGATAAACACGGTAGCGCCGGAGGCAGAGGTGTCGTGCACCAGGCCGGGAACGTCGCCGCGGTGTTCGGCTTTGACCGGCACCACGAAGCGGCCGCCGCGGATCGTCACGACGGGGTCTTGCAGCAGCTTTTGCGCGTTGGGGGAGTGGATGAGTTTATCCAACTGATCGCGCACACGCGCGGATGCCGCGCGCATACGGCGGCGGATATCCGCCAGAGCAGGGGAGGCGTGGTCGCTGACCTCTTCCTCCGATACGATGGCGGTGCGGATATGCTCCTCCAGATACTTGTTAGGGGCGAGCAGGGAAAAACGCTCGTCCAGACAGGTGGTCATTCCCTCGCAGTGCTGACGCCATTCGGTCAGTGTGCGGATGACACGCAACGTACCGGCGATGCGCAGCAGCTCGCCGAGCGTGAGTACCGCACCGGCCTGCGCACGGCGCAGGGTATTGGATACGTTGGTAGCGCCGCCGAACGAGGGAGCGCCGAATTTTGCCATCAGCGTGGCGGCGGCATCGGTCTCCTCCAACAGCTGCTGCACCTCCGACAGATGCGGTGACGGACGCAGCGATCGGGCCGCCTCGGCAGTATCGGCACACGTCGCCTGCGTCGCCAGCAGATCCAAGATCTTATCCAGTTCTAGAGAACGGTAATGCTTGTTCATACAGGTCTCCTTAGGTAAGGCTGTGGTAAAAATCCAAGGTGTTGAAGCCGCGCCCCAGTTGGGTCAACAGAAATCGCTCGACCACGTCGCACAGGGCGGCAGCCTCCGCTTCCGGCAGGGAAAACGCAAAGCAGCGCTCAAACGGCGCATACACGATGTGCCGCAGCGCCGCCAGAACGGTGGGGGATACCGGCACAGCACCCACCGTGCCGTGGCAGGTGTCGCACAGCAGCACGCCCTGCAGCGGGGCGAACCACACGCCGTCCTGCGTGCCGCAGCCGGAGCAGGCCGCGACCGACGGCATATAGCCTGCCTGACACAGCAGACGCAGTTCGGTCACGGCTTTGAGGATGGGCAGTGGGCGAGAGCCCTCTGCCAGATAGTGCAGGGAATTGAGAAGCAGGCGCAGGGCTTCCTCCGCCGGTTCTTCTTGGGGTGCCAGAACACCCGCCAGTTCGCAAAAATATTGCGCGAGCGCCAACTTGTCCAGCTGCTCCCGCACTTCAAAAAACACGTTGATGGGTTCGGCATCGTCCACTATGTATTTTTCCCGCCCTTTGTACAGTGACAGGCGGGAATAGCAAAGCAGCTGGGTCGCAGAGCCGCTGCGGTTTTTCAGACTGCGCGCACCGCGCACCGAAGCGCGGATCAGCCCGCAGTCGCGCGTGAGCGCGGTGACAAAGCGATCCGACTCACCGATATTGTTGTTTTCCCGCACGATCAGTGCGTCGGTGGTCAGCTTCATGAGATGCCTCCTGATGATCCGTCTCGGCGGTGCTGCTTGTGCCGGTCTCGTATATATCGATGCCGCAGTAGCGCAGATAGTCCGCTACCTTGCCGGTCTTCTGAAAGGTTGCCCACAGTTTGTCCTGTTCCATTTGCCGCGCCCCCATTCAAAGTCTCACTATTACTTTGAACCGAAACCGTGGCATTCATACATGGAAAGTTATGAGCGGTAGCCGAAAGAGTTGAGCAGTCCCTGACGGTTGCGCCAGTCCTCTTTCACCTTGACCCAACACTGCAGGTCAACGTGGGTGTCAAACAGCGTTTCCATTTCCTGACGGGCAGCAGCGGCGATGCTCTTGAGCGCTGCGCCGCGCTTGCCGATCACGATGCCCTTATGGCTTTCGCGCTCGCAAAAGATCTCCGCGTCGATCTCTAAAATCGGACCGCGGTCGGTCTCGCGCTCCTCAAAATGCTCCACCACCACGGCGATACCGTGGGGGATCTCCTCCCGCAGCTGAAGCAGCATTTGTTCGCGCAGCAGCTCGGCGGCAATGACGCGGTCAGGCTGATCGCTGACGGTGTCCGCCGGGAAAAAGTGGGGGCTGGGAATCGCATAGCGGGACAGCTCCTGCGACAGCAGAGAAACGCCCTCGCCGGTCAGCGCCGAGATGGGTAGGATCGCCTCGAACGGATAGGCCTGCCGCCACGCATCAATGCACGCGAGCAGCGAGGATTTGTCCGAAAGCGTGTCGATCTTATTCAGCACCAACAGTACCGGCAGCTTTTGCGAGCGAAACCGCTCCAACAACTCCCGTTCGGCGTCACGCACCACGGTGGTCGGTTCTACGACCAGAATGCCGGCATCCACACCGGATACCGCTTCGCCGATGGATTTGATCATAAAATCCCCCAAGCGAGTGCGCGGCCGATGCGAGCCGGGCGTATCCAAGAACACAAACTGCAGGTCATCCTTGGTGTAGACACCCATAATACGGTTGCGGGTGGTCTGCGGCTTGTCCGAAACGATGGCGACCTTGCGGCCGACCAAGGCGTTCAGCAGTGAGGATTTTCCCACGTTGGGTACGCCGACAATGGCGATAAAAGCAGATCTTGTATCCGGCATAATAACTCCTTTACTTTCCGATCATTCGTCCAACACGTAGCTGTTGACGCGGGAGAGACCGATCTGGTTCATCACGGTCTCTTCCTTTTCACGCATGTGTACCGCTTCCAGCCCGCCGCCGACGTGGTCGTAGCCCAGCAGATGGAACATCGAATGCACCGTGAGATAGCCTACCTCGCGGTTGAAGGAATGGCCGAAATCCTCGGCCTGTTTTTGCGCCTGCTCCAACGACAGCACGATGTTACCGATCAGCTTGTCGCCGTTTTCGGGGTTGATGTCAAACTCGCCGTTTTCGCCCAGCGGGAAAGACAGTACGTCGGTCGGCGCGTCGATGCCGCGCTGCTCCAGATTGATCTGATGGATCTGCTCGTTGTCCACGAGCGTCACGTCCACCGACGCAGAGCCGTCCACGCCCTCCAGATCCAGCACAGCATGGCAGCAGCGACGGATCAGCATACGAAGGCCGGTCGGGATCTTAACGGCTTTCTGGCGATTTTCAATGTCTACTCGGATTTTTGTCAGCATTTTTCGATCGCTTTCCTTCCTGCCTGGATTTTTCATAGTCCTCATAGGCTTCAATGATGCGCTGCACCAATTGGTGACGCACCACATCTTTTTGATTAAAGGTGCAGATGGCGACGTCCTCTACGCCCTTCAGAATGCGCATGACTTCCCGCAGACCGCTCTTTTTGCCGTCGGGCAGATCGATCTGGGTGATGTCGCCGGTGACAACCATCTTGGAGTTGAAGCCGAGACGGGTGAGGAACATTTTCATCTGCTCGGGGGTGGTGTTTTGCGCCTCGTCCAGAATGACGAAGCTGTCGTCCAGCGTGCGGCCGCGCATATATGCGAGCGGTGCGATCTCGATGTTGCCGCGCTCCATATATCGCTGATACGTTTCGGTGCCGAGCATATCGAATAGTGCGTCGTACAGCGGACGCAGATAGGGATCGACCTTGGATTGCAGATCGTCGGGCAAAAAGCCGAGCTTTTCACCGGCCTCCACCGCGGGACGGGTGAGGATGATGCGGTTGACCTGCTTGGAGCGGAAGGCTTCCACCGCCATGGCAACTGCCAGATACGTCTTGCCTGTACCGGCTGGACCGATACCCAAGGTGATGGTGTTGTTGCGGATGGCCTCGACGTAGGTCTTCTGACCCAACGTTTTCGGTTTGACCGGACGACCCTTGGAGGTGATACAGATGCTGTCCCCCGCCAGAGTCGGCAGCTGCTGCTCCGCGCCCTCGTTGACCAGCATCATCACGTAACGGACGTTTTGTTCGTTGAGCTGCTCACCGCGGCTAATGAGCTGCAGCAAGCCGTGGATGGCACGGCCGGCGTGCATCACGTCCTCCGGTTCGCCGGTGACTTTGATCTCACTGTCGCGGTTGAGGATGCTGACATGGTACTGCTGTTCGATCAGTCGGATGTTTTCATCGAAATTACCGAACAGCGCGACCGCTTGTTCCATACGATCCACGTTGATAAGTTGTTCCACGCAGCCGCCTCACTTTCTGTGTGATATTTATGTTAGTATACCACAAAAAAAGCGCCTTGTCACTAGCAAAATGAACAAAATTTGGCAGTCGGATACCGCCTGATTACGCGATGGGAACGGCGATAGCAAGCTCCTGTGTGCCGGTATATACGGCGGTGACGGTGACGCCGTCGGCGGTGATATCGCGGTGCAGGGTGCGCTCCTCGACGGTGAGGGTACGGCGCAAGGTGGCCTCCTGCTCGGCCAGTTGCTTTTCCGCCAGTGCGGTGGCTTCGTCCGACGTACGGACGACGGTCACGGGGGTGGTATAGGTGTACCGTGTGATATGAATGCCGATCGGCAGAGCGATACCGTTTGCTGTCAGCGGATGTATTTCGGTCGTCACGGCGGGTTGACCCGCGAGGGTGCTGTCGGTGTACAGTGGCACGTGTAGCCCGAACAGCGCCAGCGTCGGTCGCTCCACCACACGCTCGGTACGGCTGACGGTCTCGCGCAGCGGCACGGTGACGGTCAAAGTGTGAGTGGTGCGGGCAATAACGCTGCCGGCGGCGTGCTTGAGCTGAGGGCCGACGCTGCTGTTCATCACACCGCTGATAAGCAGATCGCCGCGTCGCACCGCATCGCCGGGCGAGACGGTGGCCTGACCGGTCACGGCATCCACACGGAGGATGACACCATCACACGCCGCGACGAGGTTCGCGGGCGCGGTATCGGCGGGCGGATCGGCGACGGTACGCTCTTTGACCTCCACCGTGACGATGCTACCCGATTGATTGACGGTGAGCCACGTCAGCGCCGGCAGCTGTTGCAGGGCGGTCAGCTGTACATCGGTGAGGTCTACCGCAGCAAAGCGGCCACCCTCGTACACGCCAAGCGGTGACAGCACCTCGCGGATGGCATCGTCCGATACGGTGTGATTGCCGACGATGCGAATGACCCAGATGCGCGAGGACAGCAGCTGAAGCAGAAGCACAAACACCAGCAGTCCGGCCGCCAGACCGAAGCGGAGGCGAAAGCGGCGTAAGCGAAAGGCGATGCCGCGGCGTCGGGCGACGCGCATACGTACGCCGGAGCGCCGTGCGGCAGGGCGCAGACGGCGGTAATCGGTGGCGCGGGCGCGGCAGTACAGTGTACCGTCGGTGCAGCGGATATCTCGCAGCGGGACACCCGCCGCGGCGGCGAGATCGAGAAACCGCTCGGGGTATCCGCCCTCACAGCGGATCAGCACAGAGCCGGTCAGCAGGGTCGGTAACGGCATAAGACACCTCCGGGATCATTCCAAAAATTCCACCGCCAGCAGGCGGCCGGCGATAACAGCGCAGGCGGGATCGAGGCGGTGCATACACAGCTCGCGCCCCAGAAAACGCACTGTACCGACGGTGGTGCGCAGGCAGATGCGATCCTCGTCGTACGTTTCGATGCCCAGACACCCCTCGATCAGCACGCGGCGGTTGCCGGACAGCTCCATGCGCGGTGCGGTCGATAGCAGCCCGTCCGGTAGATGCAGCGACCGCTCCAGGTGGCGGGACAGGGCTTCTCTTTGCTTGGATGCTTTCACAGAACTCCCTCCTCGCTTTATCCTATGAGCGCGTCGGAGGAATAATGCGGGCGCGGCGATCCATACAATGGAGCAGAAAAGGGGGAATGCCCGATGAGGCGATCCAAGCGGCGGGTAAGAATGCTGATGCTGACGGCGGGGATCGTCTGCGCGGGGGTGGCGCTGTTGTGGCGTCCCGCAGCGGTGGCGGGCGGGATCAGCCGCGGGCTGTCCATCTGCTCGGCGGTGCTGATTCCCTCATTGTTTCCGTTCTTGGTGTTGGGGGGCTTTTTGACGCGCTCCGGCGTGGCAGCTGCCATCGGACGGCGGTTGGAGGGAATGACGCGGCTGCTGTTCGGGCTGCCCGGCTGCTGCGCGGCGGGCATTCTGATCGGTGCTGTCGGCGGATATCCCGCGGGCGGCACGGTGGTGGGCGAGCTCGTGCGCAGTGGACAGATCGACCGCGCCGAGGGACGGCGGATGCTGCGTTTTTGCGTCAATGGCGGTCCGGGATTTGTTATCAGTGCGGTCGGAGCGGGGCTGATGGGCAGTATCGGGTTTGGGGTGATCCTGTTTGCGGCACATCTGTTGGCTTCGTTGCTGCTCGGTATCCTCGGTGCGTCGCCCGGAAGCCGACAGCGCAGAGCGTCCCCGCCGCGGCGAGCGGTCGCGACGCTGCCGCCGAGTGCGGCCCTGGTAGGGGCGGTGACGGCGGCGTGTGAAGCACTGCTGTATATGTGCGGTTTTGTACTGCTGTTTTCGGCGGTGTTGGCACTGGTGGATGTGTCCGGTGCTGCGGCGCTGCTTGGCGGCTCACCGCCGAGTGAGCGGCTCTGGTCGGCGATCATTGCCTGTCTGCTGGAGGTCAGTTGCGGTTGTACCGCCGCGGCGGCGCTGAGCAGCAACGCGGTGCTGCTGCTCGGTTTTGCGGTGGGGTTCGGCGGTCTTTCGGTGCATTGTCAGTTGGCGGCGACGCTGCAGGGGCTGGGACTGATGGATCGTCGGTTCTTTGTCGCGCGGTTAGCGCAGGGCGTGCTGACCGCGTTTATCACGCTTGTGCTGCTACGGTATATCCCGCTTCCGCAGGCGGTATGGGGGACGGGGCAGCAGCCGGTGGCACAGGCGTTTTCGGGGTCGGTGGCGATGTCGGCTGCACTGCTGGTGCTGGGCGGCGTGTGGATGCTGACGGTGGGTCACCTTGACAAACCGGTCGCAAAGCCGTATAATGAACGAAAAAAGGGCGGTAGGTCTGCCGGATAACAAAGGAGAGCATTATGGAACAATTGGCACTTCCCAAGCAGGGTGAGACCGTAGCGGTTTTTCATACGAACCACGGTGATATTGCGGTACGTCTGTTCCCCGAGCAGGCGCCGAAAACGGTGGAGAACTTTGTGACTCACGCGAAGAACGGCTATTACGACGGCCTGATCTTCCACCGCGTTATCAACGATTTTATGATCCAAGGCGGCGACCCGACCGGCACCGGCTGCGGTGGCGAAAGCATTTGGGGTCATCCGTTTGAGGACGAATTCTCCACCAAGCTGCACAACCTGCGCGGTGCGCTGTCGATGGCGAATGCCGGCCCCGGCACCAACGGCAGCCAGTTCTTTATCGTGCAGGCGAAGCGAGTATCGCCCGGTCTGCTCGCACAGATGGCTGAGCTGCGCAAATATTTCCCCGAGGAAGCCGAGGAGGCTTACCGCACGCAGGGCGGCACGCCGCATCTGGACTATCATCACACGGTATTCGGTCAGGTCTATGACGGTATGGCGGTCGTGGACGAGATCGCGGCGGTGGCCACCGGCGCGCAGGACCGTCCGCGTCAGGACGTGGTGATCCAAACGATCGAAATAAAGGAGTATGAAGCATGACGCCGCGTAAGTGTATGACAGGGCTGATGGCGGTGGCGCTGTGCTTGTGCTTGACAGCCTGCAAGCAAACGCTGATCTCGCCGACAAAGACCACGACGGCGACGACCACGACGACTTCGGCCGAAACGACCGCGACCACGGCGACGACTACGACCACCGCTTCGACGGCCGGAACGACGACGGCGACCGGTGATGAGACCGACACGCCGGATGCGCCGAGCGACGGTCGTGAGGATATCGGTACGGCGTATCCCGACAAAAAGGTGGGTTTCCAGCTGGAGAAGCCGGAAGTGGGCGAGCAGATCGTCATTCTGCACACCACGAAGGGGGACATTTCCATTCGTCTGTTCCCCGAAGCGGCGCCCAAAGCGGTGGAGAACTTTGTGACCCATGCGAAAAACGGCTACTTTGACGGGCAGATCTTCCACTACGTTTCGGAAAATTCGCACATCCAAAGCGGCGACCCGACAGGTACCGGTGAGGGCGGCGAAAGTATCTGGGGCGAGGATTTTGAGGATGAGTTCGATACGAAACTGTTCAATCTGACCGGCGCGGTGTCGATGGCAAATTCCGGTCCGGATTCCAACGGCAGCCAGTTTTTTATCAATCACCGCAGTGTGAAAAGCTTTGGTGATCGCGAGATATATTCGCCGGAGTACCGCGAGGAGGCGGCCCGCGATCTGTACGATCAGCTGGTGGAGACTTACGGTGAGGAACAGGTGAGTCAGTACTATAAAAGCTGGGAGGATCTCATCACTGACAAGTACGTCTACGAGTGGATCCCGGACGAGGTTTGGGATGTGTACGAAAAGCACGGCGGCAACATTCGTCTTGACGCGGCGTTCCGTGAGAGCGGCGGCAACACCGTGTTTGGTCAGGTGTTTGAGGGGCTGGACGTGGTGGAGGATATCTCCGCCGTGGTGACTGACAGCAACGATAAGCCGGCGGTCAGCATTGTGATCCAAAGCGCGGAAGTCACGACCTACCAAGGGTAATATAAAGAACAACGCCCGATGCATCATGCATCGGGCGTTCTCTGTTATTCGGTTACTTCAGCAGGGCTTCAACGGCGTCCACCGCAGGGTCGATCGCCTCACAGACCACGCGCTCGATCTCGCCGGTGTCGCACAGGCGGGAGACGTTGGCGTCGATGGGTAGCTTGGCCAGCAGCTCGACGTTCATACGGCGGGCAGCCTCGTCCAGACCGTTTTCCTCGCCGAACAGCGCGATCTTCTTGTTGCAGTCGGGGCAGGCGAGATAGCTCATATTCTCCACCAGTCCGACGACCGGAATGTTCAGCAGGTCGGCCATCGTCTTGGCTTTGCCGACGACCATCTGTACCAGCGATTGCGGGGTGGAGACTACCACAGTGGCATCCACCGGCAGGGTCTGGTACACGGTCAGCGGAATATCACCGGTGCCGGGCGGCATATCAATAAACAAAACATCCAGATCGCCCCACACCACGTCCGACCAGAACTGCGTGACGGCGCCGGCGAGAACCGGACCGCGCCACACGACCGGCTGGTTTTCGTCCTCAAGCAGGAGGTTGATGGACATGATCTTGATGCCCATGTGCGTCTCGGCGGGGAGAATGCCGATCTCCGAGCCTTGAGCCTTTTGCGTGATGCCGAAGGCGCGGGGAATGGACGGACCGGTGATGTCCGCGTCCAATACGCCGACTTTGTAGCCGCGGCGCGCCATCATGACGGCGAGCAGACAGGTGACGGAGGATTTGCCGACACCGCCCTTGCCGCTGCTGACAGCGACGACCTTTTTGATGCTGCTGAACTCGTTGCTCTTGGCGTGCTGCGGTTCTTTGCGTTCGCCGCAGTTCTGCGAGCAGGAGCTGCAGTCGTGTGTGCATTCACTCATAGTAGATTCCTCCTGTGACAGATTAAAACGGGGTTCGTTACACGAACCCCGCATTGGATACGTATGGGATCGGCTGTACCGACTTAGGCGGAACGGCTGATCTTGTTTTCGGTCGGGGCGGAGATGTTCTTGTTCGCACCCTCAACGATACCCTCCGAAACGACTACCTGTTTGACCGTCTTGAACAGAATGGACAGGTCGCTCTTGAGCGAATACGACGTCGCATACTGTGCATCCAGACGAGCCTTCTCGCGGATGGTGACGGTGTCACGGCCGCTGACCTGCGCCAGACCGGTAATGCCGGGACGGACACGGTCGGCACCGTTGCGGCGGCGCAGACGGAGCAGGTCACGTTCGGTCAGGACGACCGGACGGGGACCGACGAAACTCATATCGCCCTTGAGAACGTTGAACAGCTGCGGCAGCTCGTCCAAACTGGTCTTGCGGATCAGCTTGCCGACGCGGGAGATATACTGCTCGGCGTTTTCCAGCTTGTGAGTCGCTACGTTGGCCGGAGCCTGAGCGCTCATGCTGCGGAATTTGTAGATCTTAAAAGGAATGCTGAAGCGGCCCATGCGCTCTTGAACAAAGAGCGGAGAACCCTTGGTGTCGATCGCGACCACGATGGAAACGATGACAAAAACCGGAGCCAGGAAAACGATCATTAACAAAGAAAAGGCGATGTCGAGAAACCGTTTGAACGAAGAATAGGCATTGTCGGTCTTGCTGCGATAGGATCGCGGAGACAGAGCAACTACCTCACGCATAACGGAATCCTCCTTCCTTCATAATAAAAGGCTGTGTGACCAGCCATGTTTGTGAGCGTGTTCATTTTGCTGCATTCTCTCAGCAATCGCATTGTACCATTCCGGGGACAAAAAATCAAGTGGTTTCGATGGACTGCCCAAAAGTCTGGTTCTCCATCTACATTTTGACGAAAACCGAAGCAGTGTTTTGTGCAAAACAGCCAAAAAAAGGAATGTTCTGGCAAGGTAGTAAATTTTTGTTTTGGAAAAATTTGTCAAAAAAGAAAGACATTTCCGTACATTTTGGCAGAAAAAACGGCGTGGAAAGCGACTGCGGGACATACTAGACGAGGAGGGATCGGTTTTGTATGGAAAAATCAAGCGCGGGATCGACGTGACCGTGTCGTTTGCGCTGCTGCTGATGCTGCTGCCGTTGCTTCTTGTTATGGCGTGGCTCGTGCGGTGGGACAGTCCGGGGCGCAGTATCTTTACACAGCAGCGTGTCGGGCGCTTCGGCCGGCCGTTTTTGATCTATAAGTTCCGCACCATGCGCGTGGGCGCGCCGGCAAATACCACGGCCGCAGAGAAGAAGACCACCGAGCCGTATATCACGCCGTTGGGACGGTTTCTGAGGCGTAGCAGTCTGGACGAGCTGCCGCAATTATTTAATGTATTAAAAGGGGATATGAGTTTGATCGGGCCGCGGCCGGTGGTACCCGTCGAGCGGGAACTGGTACGGCTGCGTCACCAAAACGGAGCGGAGCGGGTACGCCCCGGCATTACCGGTCTGGCGCAGGTCCACGGTCGCGGTAAGCTGTCGCCCGAGCAAAAGGCGTGGTACGATGCGCAGTATGCGCGGGAAATGTCACTGTGGGTAGATATCCGTATCGTGTTTTTAACACTGCGCTGTCTGCTTCACGGTGGTTGACAGGCACCTTCCGCCCACTTTGTCATAGTATGAAACGAACGCATAATGCGTACCTTGTGTGGGAGGGGTAGTATGGCGACATTCAACGCGCCGGTACGGTTTTTTCTGGGGGCGAACACGCCGCAGGGGTTTGTGGGGTTTGCACAGGAGCTATACGATGCCGCCGACGATTGGCGGGCGTATCTCATCAAGAGCGGTCCCGGTACCGGGAAATCCTCGCTGATGCGGCGAGTCTATCAGCGGCTGAGTGAGATGGGGATCGAGGCAGAGGTGATCTGCTGCTCGTCCGATCCGTCGTCGCTGGACGGTGTCGTATTTCCGCAGCTGCGGATGTGTATTCTGGATGCGACGGCACCGCACGTCGTGGAGCCGCGGTTTTGGGGAGCGGTGGAGCAGATCGTGCCATTGGCGGTGTGCGTCGATGAAGAGCGGCTGCACGAACAGGCGGCGGAGGTCATTCGGGCGACGGAGGAGAACCGTGCGTTGCACGCCCGCTGCCGCAAGTACATACACGCGGCGGGGGCGCTGCTAAAGGAGAACCGCCGTATCGGTGCGGCGGCAACAGACGAGGAAAAGGTGCGGCGGTTGGCGTGTCGCATTGCGCGACAGGAGTTTGGAGACAAGGGGGCAGCAGGAAAACTGACTCACCGATTCCTTAGCGCAGTCACGCCGGACGGTCCGGTGGTGTTCCGCGAGACGCTGCAGGCGCTTTGTCCACGCATTTACACGGTGGAGGACGATCACGGCGCGGCGGCCGCACTGTTTCTGTCGGAGGTGGCGCGGTTGGCACAAAAGGCGGGGGTCGGCGGCATTATATGTCCCTGCCCGCTGGCACCGGAGGACGGGCCGGAGCATCTGCTGTTCCCGTCCATTGGTGTGGGCTTTACCACATCGAACGCGTTTCATAAGGCGGATTTTCCGGTGTTTCGCCGCATCCACGCGACGCGGTTTGAGGACACGGAGCAGCTGCGCGCCAAGCGCCAGATCGCTTCATTTAACCGCCGTGCGGCGCGGGAACTGCTGGAGCAGGCACAGACGTTGGCGGCGGAGGCAAAGGCGGTGCACGACCGCATGGAGGCGTTCAGCATCGAGGCGATGGATTGGACGCGCGCCGGCGCGATGGGTGAGGCGGTCATACAAACGTTCGTCGCAGCGGGGGAGCGGTTTCTCGCCGGCTGAGAGTGGCACTCTACGGCGGCGATAGCCACCGAAACCGAGCGTAGATTGACGGTGGCGCTGTGCGGCGCGTATACTGGCGGTGAAAAACCAAGTACAAAGGAGAGCGGGCTATGACACGGACGCGGTTGCGCGATCGGCTGTTGCCGAATTACACGAACGGTGAGGAATTGTTCAACATGATCTCGCATATCGTCGGCGGGGGCTTCGGCGTGCTGGCGTTGGTGCTGTGCGTCGTCAAGACCGCGTTGGATGGCAACGTCTACGGCGTGGTGGGAAGCGCGATCTACGGCGCGTCGCTCATTGCACTGTACGCGATGTCCAGTATCTATCACGGGCTGCGGCGTCCCACTGCCAAAAAGGTGTTTCAGGTATTGGATCACTGTACCATTTATTTTCTCATCGGCGGAACGTATACTCCCATTCTGTTTACGGCGATCCGCACGGTGTCGCCGGGATGGGCGTGGACGCTGTTTGGTATTGTGTGGGGCTTGGCCGCGTTGGCGACGGTGTTCACAGCGATCGATCTGAAAAAATACGCGGTGTTTTCGATGTGCTGCTACATCGGTATGGGTTGGTGTGTGGTGCTGGCGGCGCGTACGGTCATTGAGGCGATCCCGCTGCCTGGCTTGCTGTTGCTGCTTGGAGGTGGTATTGCATATACGGTGGGAGCGGTGCTGTACGGCGTCGGCAGAAAGCACCGCTATATGCATTCGCTGTTTCATCTGTTCGTGCTAGCCGGCAGCGTACTGCAGTTTGTTTGCATCCTGTTTTACGTACTGTAAGGCAATGCACCGACGTCCTCCTTGCTTGACAAACAACCGACAATTGGTTATACTGGACTCGCAGAAATTGCACGGTTGTGTATAGAGGAGGATACGTATGATGAAGAAGTTGCTGGCGATCGTACTCGTGTTGGCGATGTGCTTTACGATGGCGGCTTGCAGTAAGCCGTCCACCAAGGATGCGGAGGGCGACAAGGCTCCCGTAACCGATGCCGGTGTCGGTGACACCGAGGAAAAGGGCGGCGCGATCGACGGTGTGGTCACCGTGTATGAGAACCTGTTGAACGCGGTTTCCGGCCAGACCGAGATGTTTGGTAATGCGGAAGTGAGCGTTAACCTGAGTGAGGATGCGCTGACCGCACTGGAGCAGCTCGTGTTTGGCGGCGACACGCAGGTCGATCTGGATTGGATCAACGCGCTGAAGATCGGCATGGACATGGGTCAGAAGGGCGATCTGATGGCGGTGGCTATGAAGCTGGGTATGTCGGACGTTGACGTGATCTCGATGGAGATGATCGTCGACGCGGCGATGGAGAAGGCGTACGTCGCTCTTCCCGAGCTGAATGACAAGTACATCAGCATGCCGTTTGAGGGCGGAGAAATGCCCGCGTGGATGACGATGTTCACGGAGAGCAGCGATGAGTTTATGCCGGAGGGCGAGACTGTCGGCAAGCTGCTGGAGAAATACATCGGCATCGTGAAGGACAACGTGACGTGGTCCGAAAAAGAGACCGTCGAGTTGACGGTTGGCGACGTAACCAAGTCGATCTCGGTTCAGGAGCTCGTCATCAATGAGGAGCTCGCCGCTAAGGTCATGACCGCGGTGCTGACCGCTGCCAAGACCGATGCGGATATCAAGAAGATCATTGACGATTTCCGCGCGGTCGCGGTGGCCGATTACGGCATGGACGATATGGATCTGTACGGCAGCTATGTCGAAGCGATCGACGTTTTGCTGGCCGATATCCCGACCGCAGACTTCGCTGAAGAAACGCTCGGCACGGTCTCGCTGTACACCGATGGCGAGGAGATCGCCGGTATCGCGTTGGAGATCGAAGGTGAGGAGATCACCTGCCTCTTCCTGACCGATGGCGGCAAGACGGCGCTGGAGCTCAATGTGGTGGATTCCATCGAGCTGGTCGGCAGTGGCACGGTCAGCGGTGACCTGTTCAACGCTACGTATGAACTGAAGGCCGAGGGCATCGAGCTGTTCGATATTAAGATCGTAGACTATGACGTCAAGAAGGCGGAGCAGGGCGGCATGAGCGGCACCATTCGCCTGCTGCCGAAAAACGGTCTCTACACGCTGCTGCCCTCTGCGGCGCGCTCGCTCATCGAGTCGATGGATCTGGGGCTGGAATTTGTGATGGAAGCGACGCAGACCACCGCCGAGACGACGATGAACGTTCTGGCCGGCGATACCGTTTACGTGGGTATCACGATCAAGGAGACGATCAGTGAGACCGGCACCATCACCGTGCCGTCTGCTGACAAGGTGGTCGATTCGGAGGATGACGAAGCGCTGCTCGCGTGGATGGAGTCGCTGGATACGGAGGCGATCTTTGAGAACCTCACCGAGGCGGGTCTGTCGTCCGATCTGGTGGATCTGTTGGAGATACTGATGACCGGAATGATGGAGGGCGGCAGCTCCTACGACGATGGCTACTACGATGACGGCTACTACGATGATTACTACACGGGTGACTATACTATCTCCTACGATGGGGATGTGTACGATTACCTGTGACCGTCCGTGACAGCCTGATCCTATAATGACGGATACAATGAGCGCCGACCCACAGCGGGTCGGCGCTCATATTCTTTTTGCACACGGCATAGGATGACAGCAGAGGGAGGGCTGTGCCGTTGCATAATTTTTCAATTCTCTTGCATTTCAAAACGTAATGTGCTATAAATTAAATAGACCTTTATTTTTGGAAAAGGAGGGAAGGTGCGGCGATACGACGTGTACGTCGCACTCAAGAACGCGTATGTTTTGTCAGAATTGCGGAAAACAGCTCCCTGACGGAGCGAAGTTTTGTGATGGCTGCGGCACGAAGGTGCCGGACGTGTCAGCTCCGGTAGCAGAACAGCCGGTCGTGGAGACTCCTGCGGTCGAAGCCCCCGTGTCCGAACCTCCTGTGCAGGAAGCACCGGTCGAGGTGGCCCCTATCGAGGTGGCCCCGGAATTCCCGAGCGAGGTCGCTCTGGGCGATATGGCGTTCGCGGCTCCCGTGTTTGAGGAGCCGGAAGCACCCAAGAAAAAGTGCAAGTGGTGGAAGCCGTTGGTGTTTATTGGCGTGCCGGTCCTGGCGATCGCGGCGCTGCTTGTCACTATGTGGCATCCCATCATCGGTTTCTTCATCAAGACCTTTGGTCCTGACGAGGCGTATCTGCACCACGTAGAGGGTAAGGTCGTGGAGGATACCGTGGATTCCGTGACCGAGGGCTACGATTCCCTGCTGAGCGCGTTAAAGGAAACACCGGAGATCTCGGAAAACGTGACGATGAGCGTCAACCTCAGCGATGATATCCTGTCGATGGTGGAGCAGTTTGTGTTTGGCGGCGACACGGAGATGGATCTGTCCTGGATCAACGACGCTGAGATCGCTTTCAACGTCGCGCAGGACGGCAATCGGACCAAACTGGATGCGACGATCGGTCTGGGTGACGACAAGGTCGTCTCCGCTGAAGCGATCATGGATATGGCAGAGGGCAAGGTGTACGTCAGTGTTCCCGAACTGAGCGACAAGTACATTGCTCTGGATCTGAACGAGGTGACCGGTGGCGCGTCGGTGTCGGGTATGCTGGCGGATATGCTGTCCTCCGGCGAACTGCAGGAGGCCATTGTTAACATCCTGCCCGACAGCAAGACGCTGGGCCGCCTGCTGAACAAGTACGGTGACGTCATCCTGAAGTCCATTGAGGACGTAGAGGAGAGCAGCGAGACCTTCGAGATCGAGGGTATCGAGAAGAAGGTCACGGTACTGGAGTACGACGTGGACGACAAGTTGTTGCTGACGATCGCGGAAAACGTGCTTGAGGCTGCCAAGGACGACGAGGACATCGTTACGATCCTGGAGAACGCCGAGGACGTTGTTGCGGATCTGATGGGCGACAGAATGCCTGCCGAGCTGGATCTGGCGGACATGGTGGATGAGGCGATCGATATGGCGCTGGATTCCATCGACGACGTGGACACCACCGGTGACACGCTGGCCACGGTGTATACCTACGTTGACGGCAGCAGTGAGGTCATCGGCCGCGCCGTTGAGGTCGAGGATATGATGGTGTTCTCCTACCTGACGCTGACCAAGGGCAAGAAGGAAGCCACCGAGATCATTATCGCGGAGCAGTTGGTGCTTGCCGGTTCCGGTGAGACCAAGAAAAATCTGTTCAACGGCACCTATACGGTGGAGTTTGACGGTACGGCGCTGGTCGAGCTTGAGGTCAAGGATTACGATGTGAAGAAGGCTGAGGACGGCTACCTCAACGGCACTTTCCGCCTCACTCCCACCGACGAGGTGTATGACCTGATCGGTATGGGCGCGGGTGAAGCGCTGTCGATGGTCGATCTGGGCCTGGAGATCTCGGTGAAGAGCGACGAGAACACCGCTTCGCTGACGGTCAACATTCTTAACGGCAGCGAAGTGTACGCCGGTGTGACTCTGGCGGCTACCGGAACCGAACTGAAGGCAGTTTCGACTCCGTCCGAGGACAAGATCGCAGATGTTGACGAGTGGGCGCAGTCGATCGATCCGTCCGCCTTTATGCAGTCGTTGCCCTCGGAGCTGACTGAGCTGCTGGGCAGCATGGGCGGTTCTCGCGTGGAGAGCGATATGGCCGAGGTCAGCTATCGCTGATCTAACGCACGGTACGAATTATACAAGCGGGGCGCTGATATCCTTTGCGAGATCGGCGCCCCCTCTTTTGCAAGGAGCAGCGTATGCATATTGAAGTAAAAGGGATCGCCAAAGCCTACGGAAAAAAGCAGGTCCTGCGGGACGTCTGCTTTTCGGCGTACGGTGGACAGTGTATCGGCATTCTGGGCGGCAACGGCAGCGGAAAATCCACGCTGTTGTCCATTCTTGCCGGTGTGCAGACCTGCAACGGCGGTGAGTTTTTGTACGAGGGCAAGGATCTGCTCAAACACCCCCGACAGCGGGCGGAGCTTGTCGGCTACGTGCCGCAGGGGACACCGCTGATCGAGGAACTGACCGCGTACGACAACCTGCGCCTCTGGTACGACCGTGCTTCGTTGAAGCGCGAGCTGGAGAGCGGCGTTCTTGCCACCTTGGGGGTCGGTGAGTTTTTGAAAACGAGGGTGTCGCGGATGTCGGGCGGCATGAAAAAACGGTTGTCGCTGGGCTGTGCGATGGCCAAGCATCCGCCGATCATTCTGCTGGATGAGCCGATGGCTGCGCTGGATCTGGTGTGCAAGCAGAGCATTTCCGAGTATCTGCGTCGACACAAGGAGGCCGGCGGTATTCTGCTGTTCGTCACGCACGATGCGTACGATCTGGAGCTGTGTGACGAGTGGTATATTCTGAAGGACGGCGTGGCGGTTCCGTTTGTATACGACGGCAACATCGATCGCCTTGTGAAGAATTTGTGATATGAAGACATACCTGTTTTTACAACTGAAACGTGCCGCGCGGCTGCTTCCGTTCGTGCTGGTGGTGGCGTTGGTGCTGTTCGGCGCTTTGCTGACAGTGTTCAACGCGATCGTCCAACAAGCGGAAAGCGAGGAAGCCGAAAATGCTATGCTGATCAAGGTGGGTCTTACCGGTGATACCGGGTATGAGTATTTTGATCTGTGGCTTTCGGCGATCCAGAGCTTTGACACCTCGCGCTATGCCATCGAGATCGTCAAGCTTGACGAGGAGCAGGCGAAAACCGAGCTGGAGGCCGGCAAGCTGGCGGCCTACGTCATTTTGCCGGATCGCTTCATTGAGGAGGCGCTGGCGGGACGCATTCAGCCCATCACCTACGTCACGACAAGCGGCTCGGTGGATACGCTGTCCATCTTCAAAGAAGAGGTGACGGAGGTCATTTCGCGCTTGCTGGCCGAGTCGCAAAAGGGCGTGTACGGCATCGGTGAGGCACTGGATGAAAACGGACACGAAGACATTTCCTTTGACAAGCTTAACGAGCTGAATCTGGAATATATCGACGTTATTCTGGATCGCTCCAAGACCTATCGCGTGGAAGCGGTGGATGCTGAGGCTGACCTGCCGATACAGACGTATCTGTTCAGCGGTGTGGCGGTGCTGCTGGTATTCCTGACGGCGCTGCCCTATGCGTTGCTGTACGTGAACAAGGAGACCGCTCTGCACCGCGTGCTGGCGGCGCGCGGCTACAAGCCGTGGAAGCAGTTGCTGTGTGAGTATATCGCATATGCAGTGGCGATGGCGGCACTGTTTTTGTTGGTGCTGTCGGCGTTGGCACTGTTTACCGATGGTGCGATCGCCGCAATCCCCGGTGGTGCCGGATTGATCCTGTTTGCCGTGCAGCTGTTGCCGGTGCTGCTGATGGTTACCGCCTGCGGATTCCTGATCTTTGAGTTGGCGGGCAATCTGGTGACCGGCATTCTGCTGCAGTTCTTCCTGTCGCTGGCGTTGTGCTATATCGGCGGCTGTCTGTATCCGCTGTATTCCTTTCCGGTGGCGGTGCAGGAGGTGGCGGTATATCTGCCTGCCGCCGTGGCGCGCAGTTATCTGTCCGGCTGTATCGTGGAGGAGACGGCGTGGCCGCAGCTCGTCGGCTTGCTGCTGTATACGGCTGTCTTTGTGGCGATCGCGGTGTGGGTGCGCCGCTTCCGCGTGATCGGGAGAGGAGGCGGCACGGCATGAAACGCTTGGCAATGTGGTTTTTCCTGCTGAGTAAGCGTTTGTACAAAAAAGCGACCTTCCTCATTATTCTGGCACTGATCCCGCTGATGATCCTGGGGCTCGGTATTGTAGCGAAAGAGGACAGCGGTTTTATCACCATCGCACTGGCACAGGAGGATGCGTCGGATGCGGTCTCGTCCGCTATCGTGGAGGACCTGACCGGCAAGCAGCGGGTGATCCGGTTTGTGGAATGTGAAACGCCGGAGGAAGCTCGACAGTTGGTAGCGGGCAGCCGCGCGGATGCGGCGTGGGTATTCCCGAAGAATATGCAGGGGCGCATCCAATCATTTTTGAAAACGCACAGCCAACGCGATTACATCGTGACGGTGTATCAGCGGGAGCAGACGGTAGCGCTGCGCCTGTCGCACGAAAAACTGGCGGGGGCGCTGTATACGCACTGCGCGCAGACGCTGTACCTCAATTTTGCGCGCGAGGAGACTCCGGAACTGGACGGTCTGACCGATGAGCAGGTTATGAGCTACTATTTTGGTTTTGAGCTGAAGGAGGAGCTGTTCCGGTTTGCGTATCCGGACGACAGCCGCATGGAGGAAACCACGTCGGAAGCCGGGTATCTGGTCACACCGGTGCGCGGGTTGTTGTCGGTCTTTGTGCTGCTCGGCGGCTTGGCGGCGGCGATGTTCTATATGCAGGACGAGCGCCGCGGCGTGTTCGCGTGGGTGCGGCAATCGCGGTTGCCGCTGGTGTCCGCGGGTTGTCAGCTGATCGCGGTGCTGAATCTGTCGGTCGTGATGGTGGTGTCGCTCGCGGTCATCGGTATGACCGGTTCGCTGCTGCGTGAGATGGTATCGTTGGTGATGTATGTGCTGTGTTGCACGGCGTTCTGCACGCTGATCGCGCAGCTGTGCCGCCGCATTCGGGTACTGGGCATGGTGACGCCGCCGCTGATCGTGAGCATGGTGGTGGTCTGCCCCATCTTCTTTAATCTGGGCGCGCTGCGCAAGCTGCAGCTGCTGTTTCCGCCCACCTACTACCTCAACGCGGTCAACAGTGACCGGTTCTTGCTGTACGGCTTCGTTTATTTTGCGGCTTGCACCGCGCTGAGCCTGTCGCTCGGTCGGGTGCTGAAAAAGAGATAAAAGGGCAAGGCGCTATCTCCGTGGGAGATGGCGCCTTGTTTTTGTTTGGAATTGTTTGGGACGAGCAATGCCCGCCCCTACGTTGCCGGTTCGATCCCCTTCAGGCAAAACAAAAAACCACCCCGGACGGGGTGGCTTTGGTGGACCCGAAGTGTTTTGTACAGCGTGGCAGTTTGATCTCGTCTGTGAGTTTCGGTACAGCGAATACGGGCGGTGCAACGCGACGCCCTAAAAACGCGCCACCGGCGCGTTTTCTTAACGGGCTTTCGATCCCCTTCAGGCAAAACAAAAACCACCCCGGACGGGGTGGTTTTGCTTTTGGTGGACCCGAAGGGGATCGAACCCTCGAACCTCACGGATGCGAACCGTGCGCTCTCCCAGCTGAGCTACGGGCCCAAATGACGTTGCTCCTTATCTTATCGCACTTTGGGGCGGTTGTCAAGGGATTTGTGCAAAAATTTTGCGTAGTCATCCAAAAAAAGTGTCAAAAAGGGAGGGCTGGAGCCCTCCCTTGGGATGAACGGGGTCAGCGCTTGAGGATCTCGCGGTAGCGGTTGTAGGCGCGGTCCACCGCGTCACCCCACGTGAGGTAGAGATCCTGTCCGGCTTGTTCGCCGACGGCGCGCATCGCCGCGCGGTCGGCGCAGGCGTCCATGATAGCGTTGGCGCAGGAGACCGGCGATTCCTCGGCCAGGTAGCCGTTGACCCGATGCACCGCGCCCTCGGCGGCGGCACTGCCGCGCAGCAGCAGCGAGGGACGGTCGCAGGCGGCCGCTTCCTTCACCACGATACCGCAGGTGTCGTAGGTGGAGGGAAAGAAGAACAGGTCGGCGGCGCAGTAGAATACACGGAGATAGTCGCGGTCGCGGATCGGACCAACAAAGGTGACGGCATCCTGCAGACCCAGTTCCTTCGTGTACTGCCGCATTTCCGGCAGGTCGTAGCCGTCGCCCACGAACAGCATACGGAACGGCATACCGTTTTGGTACAGCACGGCGCAGGTATCCAGGATCAAACGGATGTTTTTGTACCACATCATACGTCCCACAAACAGCAGCGTGGGAACGTCCTCACGCAGGCTGTACTTCTCGCGCAGGGCGGCAACGCGCTCGGCTGGTGCTTGTCCGCGGGCAAAGTCCGTTCCGTTCTCCATCACGCGCCACGGGCCGTAGTACCCGATGTCCTCCAGAAAACGGCCGGAGGCGGAGCTGACGACCCACACCTCGTCCACAGACTTGACGTTTTCCAGCATAAATTTCATAGCGACGGCACGCATCGCCGGATTGGGGATGCGTTTTTTGATGTCCAGATCAAACCGCGTGTGGTAGGTCAGCACCGTCGGCACCTTGGGGCGGTGGTTGATGGTGTTGACCAACACCGAGGAGGCGAACGGTGCATGGACGTGCATAATGTCAAAGCGGCGGGAGCGCAGCTCGCGGATGGTCTCGGGGGCAAACGGAATGCCGACGCGGTAGCCCAGACGGGCACCCATCGACAGCGATGGATAGCGCACGACGTCGTAGGGATAGTGGTCCTGAATGCCGCGGTAGCGGGGAGTGACCACCGTGACGCGGCAGTCGTGGTGATTGAGATTTTCGGCATAGTTTTTTACGGTCTGTGCCACGCCGTCAATGGTCGGCGGGAACGAATCGTTGAACAAACCGACGGAAAAGCTGCTCATAACAAACCCTCCTGGCCCGACGGATCGGGACGGTCAATAAAAGCAAGATATCACGATTGCAGTTTACCACATATCTATAAGATTTGCAAGATGGGCAGAAAATTTCAAAAAAGACTTTTCTCCGGCTTCAAAATACGATATACTATAATGAGATAATAGGGATGTTGTGCAGAAAGGATGGGAAAGTATGGCGCAAACCTATTCCGTTTCATTGGAAAAGATTATGAGCGAGCTGTCCTTGAACGTGGTGTATATGCCCGCAGGCGGTGAGCAGCGTCAGATCATCAGTGCGGAGGTCAACCGCCCCGGTCTGGGCCTGGCCGGGTATTTTGAGTATTTCGACAGCAACCGTATCCAGATCATCGGCAAAGGGGAATACGGTTATCTGGAGGGTCTCTCGCCCGAGGAGCGCGCCGCTCACGTTGATGCGTTTATGTCTCATAAGCCGCCGCTGGTTGTGGTGGCCCGCGATCTGGAGATCCTGCCGGAGCTGACCGTTTCCTGCCGCAAGTACGAGGTGCCGCTGCTCGGCTCGGCGGATACCACGTCGGCATTTATGGCGGCGCTGATCGCATTCCTGAACGTCCAGCTCGCGCCGCGCATTACACGGCACGGCGTGCTGGTCGAGGTGTCGGGCGAGGGCGTGCTGTTGGTGGGTGACAGTGGTATCGGTAAGAGCGAGACCGCTATTGAATTGGTCAAGCGCGGTCACCGCCTTATCGCGGACGACGCGGTGGAGATCCGCCGCGTGTCCTCCAAGTCGCTGGTCGGCTCGGCACCTGAAAACATCCGTCATTATATTGAGCTGCGCGGTATCGGCATTGTGAATGTGCGCCGCATCTTCGGTATGGGAGCGGTCAAGATGACCGAAAAGATCGATATGGTCATCCAGATGGAGCCGTGGGACAACGATAAGGTGTATGACCGTATGGGTCTGGAAAATGAGTATATGGATATCCTCGGCATCACCGTGCCGATGCTGACCATTCCGGTCAAGCCGGGCCGTAACCTGGCGATGATCATTGAGGTCGCGGCGATGAACAACCGTCAGAAGAAGATGGGCTACAACGCTGCTGCCGAGCTGATGCAGAATCTGGGTATGGTGGACGACATCCCTGCAGAGAGCCGTCACCGCGAGCCGAAGGTGTTCTAAAGGAGACGATATGGAACGGTATTTTCAACCAGTAGCGGATATGCATACGCACACGCTGGCTTCGCCGCACGCGTACAGCACACTGACCGAAAATGCGGCCGCCGCGGCAGCGCTTGGGATGCTTGCCATAGCCACGACGGATCACGGTCCGCGGGTGGGAGATGGCGGTCATCTCTGGCATTTTACCAATATGCGCATTTTGCCGGAACACGTGGCGGGCATTCGGCATTTGCGCGGTGCCGAGGTGAACGTGTGCGATCTTGAGGGCACGCTAGATCTGCCGGAGCGGGCGTTGGAGGCGCTGGATATCGTGATCGCGTCGCTGCACGACGGCACGATGCCCTACGGCACGCCGGAGCAGATCACCGAGGTGTGGCTGACGGTGGCGAAGCATCCGCAGATCGATATCATTGGACATTGCGGCTCGCCGCAATATGCGTTTGATTATGAAAAGGTCATTCCGGTGTTTGCCGAATACGGCAAGATCGTGGAGATCAATGAAGGCACGTTCCGCGTGCGTCGGAAGTCGCTCGAAAACTGCGCGCGGATCGCGCGGCTGTGTGCGAAGCACGGGGTGCGTGTGGCGGTGAATTCCGACGCGCATTACCTGTCGCAGGTTGGACAGTTGGACAGCGCGGTTGCGCTGTTACAGGAGGTTGGTTTCCCGAAGGAGCTGGTCATTAACAGCAGTCGGGAACGGTTTGAGGCATTTTTACAGACCAAGGGTCTGGCATTGTGATACAGGAGGAGAGAACATGGTCAAGATCGGTGTGGACTTGGGCGGCACAAACATTGTCGCCGGTGTGGTCAATGAGGCGTATGAGATCCTTGCCAAGGTGCGCTGCAAAACGCGTGCCGAACGGTCGGCGGAGGAGATCATGCAGGATATCGCGAAGCTGTGCCGCGAGGCGGTACAGTGCGCGGGCGTGTCGATGGCAGAGGTCAGCAGCGTGGGCATTGGCTGCCCCGGTACCTGCAACACGCAGACCGGCATCGTGGAGTATGCGAACAATCTGAATTTTGAGAACGTTCCGCTCGTGCAGCGGATGCATGAACTGCTGGGGCTGCCCGTATACATTGGTAATGACGCGAACGCGGCCGCACTGGGCGAGGCGTTGGCGGGTGCTGCCAAGGGGGCCAACAGCTGCGTGTGCATCACGCTGGGTACCGGCGTCGGTGGCGGTGTCGTTATTGACGGTAAGATCTACGAGGGCTGCAACTATGCCGGTGCCGAGCTGGGACATACCGTTATTCAGATGAACGGCGAGCCCTGCACCTGCGGCCGTAACGGCTGTTGGGAGACCTACGCTTCCGCGACCGCACTGGTGCGGCAGACCAAGCGCGCGATGGAGACCCATCCGCGCAGCTTGATGTGGAAACTGGCCGGTGGCAGTCTGGATAACGTCAACGGGGTGACCGCGTTTGACGCAATGCGCGCCGGTGATACCGTGGGTACCGAGGTGGTGCATCAGTATATTGAGTATCTGGCGTGTGGTGTTATCGACGTGGTTAACATTTTCCAGCCGGATATTGTCTGTATCGGCGGCGGTATCAGCCGTGAG
The DNA here is from genome assembly GCA_045578625.1 of Acutalibacteraceae bacterium. Lineage (GTDB taxonomy): Bacteria > Bacillota > Clostridia > Oscillospirales > Acutalibacteraceae > RGIG3009. Next base: position 70,958 of record JAZNKN010000020.1, read on the forward strand.
GGCGATACGCTGCTCGTTCCGCTGCGTGAGAAGGTCACGCTGGAGCGGTACAGCAAATTCTGCAAGCGGCAGACCGAGATCGTGGCGGCGGTGCTGGGCAATGACGCCGGCATCATCGGCGCGGCGTATTTGAGCAATTAAGCAAGTGAGGAGGATGGGTATGGAGCGGATGATGCTGGCGAAGGCGCTTCGGGAGACCGGTTGTCGGGTGCAGGAGCAGGAGCCTCTGTCCGCGCACACCACCTTCCGGATCGGCGGCGCAGCAGAGTTTTTGGTGACCGCGCAGACCATCGAGCAGGCGGCGCAGGTGCTGCGTCTGTGCCGCGATACACAAACACCGCTGCTGCTGTTGGGCAACGGCTCAAACCTATTGGTCAGTGATGACGGCGTAGCCGGTGTGGTGCTGCGTCCGGCGGCGGGTACGCCCGGCTTTACGGTGGACGGCACGACGGTAACGGCGGACGCCGGTCTGCAACTGTCCAAGCTGTGCGTGGCGATGGGCGAGATCGGGCTGAGCGGTCTGGAATTCGCCTATGGTATTCCCGGCACGGTGGGCGGCGGCGCGTATATGAATGCCGGTGCCTACGGCGGGCAGCTGTCGGACGTGATTCGCTCGGCAGTGGCGTTGACGCCCGACGGCGAAGCGGTGACGCTGTCCGCTGCGGAGATGGAACTGGGCTATCGGCACAGCGTCTTTATGAAAAACGGACTGACCGTCTGGTCGGTAACGATGGAGCTGAAAGCGGGCGACCCGACGGAGATCCGCGCGGCAATGGCGGACTACCTTTCGCGGCGGCGGGATAAGCAGCCGTTGGAATATCCCAGTGCGGGCAGCTTTTTCAAGCGGCCGGAGGGGCATTTTGCGGGTGCGCTGATCGAGCAATGCGGGCTGAAGGGTTTTACGGTCGGTGGCGCGCAGGTCAGTGAAAAGCACGCCGGATTCGTTATCAATCGCGGCGGTGCCACCTGCGCCGAGGTGTTGGCGCTGGGTGACGAGGTCAGCCGACAGGTCAAGGAGCGCTTCGGCGTTACGCTGGAGCGGGAAGTGCAGGTCGTCGGACGGTGATCGCAGGATCACAAGGAGGACAGGATGTCGTTTTCATCGGATATCAAAAATGAATTAGCGGCATTGCCGAACGAGAGCGTCTGCTGTGATGCTGCGCAGGCATACGGTATGGCGGAGTTCGGTCGCTCCTTTTCGGCCACATCGGTGGCGCTGCAGACCGAACACCAGGCGGCTGCTGCACGGTATGCGGCGCTGATCGAGTCGGTGTGCGGGGTCACGTCAGATGTGACCAAGCCCGCGCCGGACAAGCCGGGAATATACACCGTGTCGGTGCCGGCCGCGTTCCGAAAGAGGGTGTTGGAGCGCTTTGGCCACGGCGGCGACGAGGTCACGCTGCGGCTCAACCGCGCTGTGCTGGATTGTGAGGCCTGTCCGGCGGCGTTTTTGCGCGGCGTATTTCTCGTTTGCGGTGCGGTTACCAATCCGCAGGTGGATTATCATTTGGAGTTCAGCGTGCCGTATCTCAACCTCAGCCGCGACCTGACGGCGCTGTTGGGGGAGATGGGGCTGCACCCGCGTACGGTGCGTCGTAAGGGCAATTACGTCGTCTATTTTAAGGAAAGCGAACAGATCGAGGACTGCCTGACCCTGATGGGGGCGATGAGTGCGTCGCTCGAGCTGATGAACGTTAAGATCATTAAAAGCATTCGCAACAACGTCAACCGCGCCGCCAATTGCGAGAGTGCCAACCTGGACAAGACGGTGGCGGCGGCGCTGGTGCAGGCGGAGGCGGTGCGCAAGATCGAGCAGCGGATGGGGCTGGACGCACTGCCGGAGGAGCTGCGTGAGCTGTGCCGTTTGCGCCTCGAAAATCCGGATTATTCTCTCCGCGAGTTGGGCGAGCAGCTGGAGCCGCCGCTGAGCCGGTCGGGAGTTAACCATCGCCTGAAGCGTATTTTAGAGATCGCGGACGAGCTGTAAGGCATTAAAGCAAAGGGAGGTGCCGTCGTGGCTTTCGTGCATCTTCATGTTCACAGTGAATACAGCCTGCTGGACGGTGCTTGCCGTCTGGACGGGCTGATCTCGCGTGTCAAGGAATTGGGACAGACCGCGGTGGCGGTCACCGATCACGGCGTGATGTATGGGTTGGTGGAGTTCTACAAGGCCGCTAAAAAGGCCGGTATCAAGCCGATCCTCGGCTGTGAGGCGTACGTGGCGTCGCGTACGCGGCACGACCGTCAGCACGGCATCGACAGCGAAAATCATCATCTGGTGCTGCTGTGCGAGAACGAGACCGGCTACGCCAATCTGGTGCGGCTGATCTCTGCCGCGTGGACCGAGGGCTTTTACAGCAAGCCGCGTGTCGATCGTGAGCTGTTGGCGAAATATCATGAGGGTTTGATCGCTCTGTCGGCATGTCTGGCGGGTGAGATCCCCGCGGCGCTGCGGCAGGGACGCTTTGACGAGGCGAGACGCATCGCGTTGGAATATCAGGCGCTGTTTGGCAAGGGCAATTTTTATCTGGAGCTGCAGGATCACGGTCTTGCGGAGCAGGAGTCGGTCAACCGCGGGTTGCTGCGGTTGTCACGCGAGACGGGTATCCCGTTGGTTTGCACCAATGACGCGCATTATCTTGTACGCGAGGATGCGCAGGTGCAGAAGGTACTGCTATGTATCCAGACGAACACCACGGTGGACGAGCCCAATCCGATGGCGTTTGAGACAGAGGAGTTCTACCTTAAATCCGAGGAGGAGATGCGGCGTCTGTTCCCCGAATGTGCCGAAGCGTTCGATAATACCGCACGCATTGCCGAGCGATGCAACGTGGAGTTGGAATTCGGGCATACCAAGCTGCCGCATTTTGATGCGCCGGGCGGCGACAGTGTGGCGTTTTTCCGCGAGCAATGTTGGCAGGGCCTGCGGCTTCGGTATGGGGACAACCCCGATCCGTCCATCGTACAGCGTTTGCAATACGAGATGAACACCATCGAACGTATGGGATACGTGGATTACTATCTCATCGTTAACGATTTTGTACAGTATGCACGCAACCACGATATTCCGGTTGGACCGGGACGCGGTTCCGGTGCGGGTAGTTTGTGCGCCTATTGTATCGGTATCACCGGCGTGGATCCCATCCGGTATCAGCTGCTGTTTGAGCGGTTTTTGAATCCGGAGCGCGTCAGTATGCCCGACTTTGATATTGACTTCTGCAACGAAAAGCGGCAGCAGGTCATCGACTACGTTATTCGCAAGTACGGCGCGGATCATGTCGCGCAGATCGTCACCTTCGGGACATTGGCGGCACGCGCCGCCATCCGCGACGTGGCGCGGGCGATGGGAATGCCCTATGCGGTGGGCGACACGGTCGCCAAGCGGGTGCCGTGGGAACTGAATATGACGTTGGATAAGGCGCTTGCCCAATCCCGTCCGCTGAAGGAGCTGTACGATGCCGACGAGCAGGTCAAGGCGCTCGTCGATATGGCGAAAAAGGTGGAGGGGATGCCGCGGCACGCCTCGACCCACGCTGCCGGTGTGGTCATTACCGCCGAGCCGGTATCGGAGTACGTGCCGCTGTGCCTGAACGGCGATCTGGTGGCCACGCAGTATACGATGACGGCTCTGGAGGAGCTGGGACTGCTCAAGATGGACTTCTTGGGACTGCGTAACCTCACCATCATTGACGATGCCCAACGGATGATCCGCGAGGCGGGGCATCCCGATTTTGACATTAACAAGATCCCGTTGGATGCGCCGGCGGTGTACAAGATGCTGTCGCAGGGCAACAGCGACGGCGTGTTTCAGTTTGAGTCCGCGGGAATGAAGCGGGTGTTGACACAGCTGAAGCCGGATCATTTTGAGGATCTTATTGCGGTGATCTCGCTGTTCCGACCCGGACCGATGGATTCCATTCCGCGGTATATCGAGAACCGTCACCACCCCGAACGTGCGACGTACAAGCATCCGCTGTTGAAGCCCATTCTGGAGGTCACCTACGGGTGTATCGTTTATCAGGAGCAGGTCATGCAGATCTTCCGCGATCTTGGCGGCTATTCGCTGGGTCGCGCTGATCTGGTGCGCCGTGCGATGTCCAAAAAGAAGCACGACGTGATGCAGAAGGAGCGTGAGATCTTCCTGCACGGACTGACCACCGAGGACGGCACGGTGCAAGTGGAGGGCTGTGTCCGCCGCGGTGTGCCGCAGGCGATCGGTGAGGCGATCTTTGAGGAAATGGCGTCCTTTGCCTCCTATGCGTTTAACAAATCCCATGCGGCGGCGTATGCGTTGGTTGCGTACCAGACCGCGTATCTCAAGGCGCACTATCCGCGCCAGTATATGGCTGCGCTGCTGACCAGTGTGTTGGACAGCGGCAAGGTCGCCGGCTATATCGGTGAGTGTGAGCGGCTACGCATCCGCGTGCTGCCGCCGTCGGTCAACGAGAGTGTTTCGGCGTTCACGGTGGTAGATGATCACATCCGCTTCGGTCTGCTGGCGGTCAAGAACCTCGGCGGTGCGCTGATCCGTGAATTGGTGCGCGACCGCGAGGAGGAAGGCCCGTTTACCAGTTTTTATTCGTTCTGCCGCCGTATGGTGCGGCACCGCGAGTTTAACCGCCGCGCGTTGGACAGCCTGATCCGCTGCGGTGCGTTGGACGGTTTGGGCGCGAACCGCCGTCAGATGCTGGAGGCATCGGCCTTTGTGCTGGATCAACTGGAGGAGAGCGGTCGCCGCAATCTGGACGGTCAGCTTGGCTTTTTCGATCAGGGTGACTTGATGGAAAACAGCGAGCCGCCGTTACCGAACGTCGCCGAGCTGCCGTATGAGGATCTATTGGCGATGGAAAAGGAAGTGTCGGGGCTGTATCTGACCGGACACCCGCTCAAGCCCTACGAGGGTCTACACGCGCGATTGCGGGCGGATCGCATCGACACCATTCTGGATGCGTTTTCCGACGGTGTACCGTCGCAGGGCGGTTACACCGACGGGCAGACCGTGCAACTGCTGGGTATGCTGGGGTCGGTGCAGGTCAAGACGACCCGCACCGGCGCGCAGATGGCGTATGCGGTACTGGAGGACTTGTACGGCTCGTTGGAGCTGGTGGTCTTTGCCAAAACACTCGAGCAATGTCGGTCGCTGCTGCGCACAGGGGGTATGGTGATCGTCCGCGGACGACTGAACGTGCGGGAGGACGAAGAACCCAAGGTGTTGGTATCTGCTATCGAAGAAGCACCCTCTCCGGATGCGCTGCCGCCGGAGCCGATGGCACCGAAGCCGGCGACACCCAAGGCGGTCGCCAACCCGGGGCTGTATCTGAAAGTGCCGTCGTTGGACAGCGCCGAATGGAAGCGCGTCTGTCGTGTGCTGAAGGTGCTGGAGGGCGACATGCCGGTGTACGTGCGTCTTTCGGATACCGGTAAGCTGATGCGTGCGCCGCGCGAACTGTGGGTGCAGCCGCATCCGACGCTGATCGGCGAATTGGAGCGTGTTTTAGGCAGTGCAAATGTTGCAAAAATATGCTGAAATGTTGCACAAATTTGAGAATTCAAACGGTTTTGCTTGCTATTTCAGAATTCGGTGTGTATAATAGTAACACTTGACCTTGGTGACAAAAGGAGACGTATATCATGGCTATCAAAAAGATCGCTGTTTTGACCAGCGGCGGTGACGCCCCCGGTATGAACGCGGCGGTGCGTGCTGTTGTGCGTACGGCGCTTGGTCGCGGCGTTGAGGTCTACGGCGTTTACCGTGGCTACAACGGCCTGATCCACGGAGATCTGGTGCCGCTGAATCTGCGCAGCGTTTCGGATATCATCCATCGCGGCGGTACTGCGCTGTATACGGCGCGCAGCCCCGAATTCTGCACCGAAGAGGGTATGCAGAAGGCGGTGGATATGTGCAACCGGTACGGCATTGAGGGCCTGGTCGTCGCCGGCGGTGACGGTTCGTTCCGCGGTGCGCAGGAGCTGACCCGTCACGGCGTTCCCTGCATCGGCCTGCCCTGCACCATTGACAATGATATTGCTTGCTGCGAGCAGACCATCGGTTATGACACAGCGCTGAACACCTGCATGGGTATGATCGATAAGTTGCGTGATACTTCCCAATCCCACGACCGCTGCAGTGTCGTTGAGGTCATGGGTCGTCACGCCGGCTATCTGGCGCTCAACGTCGGTATTGCGGTGGGTGCTACCAGTATTCTGGTGCCGGAGATACCGTATGACTTTGACCGCGATATTTTCGCGCGTATGAAGAAGACCTCCGCGACCGGCAAAAAGCATTTCATCATCATCGTTGCCGAGGGTATCGGCCATGTGGTGGAGATCGCGGAGCGTATTCAGGCTGAGACCGGTGTGGAATCCCGCGCCACCATTCTGGGCCACGTGCAACGCGGCGGCGACCCCACGGTGCGTGACCGCGTGCTCGCCAGCCAGATGGGTAACTATGCGGTGGAGCTGCTGCTTGCCGGCAAGAGCAACCGCGTCGTCACCGTCCAGAGCGACCGCCTGACCGATTACGATATTGAGGAAGCCCTGCGGATGAAGAAGCCGTTTGACGAGAATCTGTTCCGCATCGCACACGAAATTTCGATCTAAAAACTTTTTTGCGAAAGCGTATTGACATTTCGCGAAAGTGCGGTATAATATACCGGTAAGAAAACAAAGCAGAGCGTTGCCCGCTCTCACCTGCAGATTTCGTTCTCGACAGGTCGATAGGATATCTTCCAAACCGGTGGTAAGAATCGCGCGGGCAGTTTTTCTGCCCGCGTTTTTTACGCAGTAATAGGTGGAGGTGTTTCCCCATAGCAACAAAGGAAATGCAGATCAACGAACAGATCCGCGACAGTGAACTTCGCATCATCGGCCAGGACGGCGCTCAGCTGGGCGTTATGTCCGCGCAGGAGGCGCTGGCACTGGCAGAGGAAAAGGGTCTGGACCTGGTGAAGATCGCTCCCAACGCTACGCCGCCGGTCTGCCGTATCATGGATTACGGTAAGTATCGGTTCGAGCAGGCGAAGAAGGAAAAGGAAGCACGGAAGAACCAGAGACAGGTAGAGACCAAGGAGATCCGGCTGTCGCTCAACATCGACGTGGCGGATTTCAACACCAAGGCAAAGCACGCCGTGCGTTTTCTGCAGGACGGCAACAAGGTGAAGGTCTCCATCCGGTTCCGCGGCCGCGAAATGGGCCATCCCGAGATCGGTCTGGATACCATGAAGCGGTTTGCCGAAGCCTGTGAGGAATGTGCAGCAGTGGAGAAGCCTGCCAAGATGGAAGGTCGCAACATGCTGATGTTCCTGGCACCGAAAGCTGCAAAATAAGAGTGAACAAATTAAGGAGGATATCGTTATGCCCAAAATCAAGACTCACAGCGGCGCCAAGAAGCGTTTTAAGCTGACCAAGACCGGCAAGGTCCTGCGCGCCCACGCCTACAAGTCCCACATTCTGAACAAGAAGACCACCAAGCGGAAGCGCAATCTCCGCAAGACGACGACCGCCGATGTGACCAATGTGGCTCAGGTCAAGCGCCTGATCCCCTACAAATAATCGAAAGTTCGGAAATGGAGGAACTGAAATATGGCTCGTATTAAAGGCGCAATGATGACGCGCAAAAGAAGAAAAAAGGTACTCAAGCTCGCGAAGGGCTACTTTGGTGCTAAGTCCAAGCTGTTCCGCACTGCGAAGCAGGCGGTCATGAAGTCCGGCCAGTATGCCTACGTCGGCCGTAAGCAGCGCAAGCGTGATTTCCGCCGTCTGTGGATCACCCGCATTTCCGCTGCCGCCAAGGCAAACGGCATGAACTATTCCACCTTCATGAACGGCTTGAAGAAAGCCAACATCACGCTCAACCGCAAGATGCTGGCGGAGCTGGCTGTCTCGGATGCCGCCGCGTTTGCGGGTCTGGCTGAAAAGGCCAAGGCTGCCTTAAATTAAGCTCTATCTGCGCCCGCCGGCATCGCCTGCGGGCGCTGTTGTCATTCATACGGACAGAAAAGAGGACGTTGCAAGTGGACATTACCAGCCGGGATAATCGCCTGATAAAGGAGTTTCGACGTCTGTCGGATGACCCGCGACACCGCCGCGAAAGCGGTCGGTTTGCGGTCGAGGGCGCACGTCTGTGCGCCGATGCGGCACGCACCGGCGTCGGTATTCCTGCGGCGTTTATCACGGCACGTGCGCGGGAGCAGTACCCCGAATACGTCGCGGCGGTCATCGCGTCGGCGGAGGCGGTGTACGACATTCCCGACACGCTGGCACGTCACCTGACCGACACCGCGACACCGCAGGGCGTGTTTTGTATCGCCTTGCTGCCGGTACAGCGGAAAACGGTGCAGGATCTGCCCGCGGAGGGCTGTTTTGCAGCGTTGGAAGCGGTGCAGGACCCCGGTAATCTGGGGACGATGATCCGCACCGCCGAGGCGTTCGGTCTGTCGGGCCTGCTGCTTTCGGATGGCTGCTGCGATCCGTACAGCCCCAAGGTGCTGCGCGCCAGCATGGGCGGGGTGTTCCGTCTGCCGCTGTACGCGGCCGGTGATCTGTCACAAACGTTGCCGCTGCTGACCAAGCGCGGTTTCCGTCCGGCTGCCTGCGTGGTGGATGCGGCGGCACAGCCGGTGCAGGCCGCCGGATTGGGTCGCGGCACGATCGCCGTGATCGGTAACGAGGGCAACGGTCTGCGCGAGGAGACGGTTGCCTCCTGCCCCCAAGCGATCACTATCCCGATGGAGGGACGCGCGGAGTCGCTCAACGCGTCGATGGCCGCCGGTATCGTGTTCTGGGAGATGGTGCGGAAGGACGGCACGGCGTATGAGCGATAATCTGCTATACTGGATCTGGATGCAGCGTGCCGTGGGTTCGGGCAGCTCGGAAGTTCCGAAGCTGCTGTCCGCATTTGAGTCAGTGGAGGCGATCTACTGCGCCGATCGGGAGGCGCTGATGCGGGCCGGTGTCCGCGGGCGTGCGCTGACGGCGTTGTGTAACAAGGAGCTGAGCGGTGCCCGCAAGCAGGAGGCGCGTTGTTCTCGCTTGGGATGGATGCTTACTCCGGACGATGCGCTGTATCCCACACCGCTGCGTCATATCTATTCGCCGCCGCTTGTGCTGTATGGAAAAGGGCGGCTTCCCGATTTCAGTGAGTCGGCAACGCCGGCGATCGCCATTGTGGGAACGCGGGAATGTACGCCCTACGGCATTGAGGCTGCCGCGGCGATCTCCGCCGGTCTGGCAGCGGCAGGTTGCCCGATCATCAGCGGCGGTGCGCGCGGGATCGACCGCGCCGCGCATGAGGGTGCGTTGTATGCCGGTGGCAGTACGGTGATCCTGCAGGCGTGTGGGTTGGATGTTAATTATCCCCGTGCCACGCAGGACGTGCGCCGTAAGGCGTTGGAAAGTGACGGTGCGATCGTCACGGAATTTGCACCCGGCGTGAGTGCGCAGCGGGGCAATTTTCGTATCCGCAACCGTTTGATCAGCGGGCTTGCCCGCGGTGTTTGTGTGGTGGAGGCGCCGTCTGTCAGCGGTGCGCTCATCACCGCACGTGCGGCACGGGATCAGGGACGCGACGTGTTTGTGATCCCCGGCCGTGTGACGGATGAAAGCAGTGCCGGCTCACACGAATTGATCCGTGAGGGTGCGACGCTGGTGACGCGTCCGTCGGATATTTTGCACGAGTATCCGCAACACTTCGGCAGCAAATCGACGGAGGATGCGGATCGCGGTCAGCAGGCATACTATGAGTGGCTGCAGCAAGGAATTCAGCGGCGGCTCAAGGTGGCGGACGATCCGACGGAGATCGCTGTTCCGGCAGAGTCGCCGGTGGAACCGGCGGGGGACCCGGTCCCCTGTCCCGACAGCGTGGGTGGCAACGCCCATCGGGTCTATGACTGTGTAACGAACGAAGAACTCGCCGTGGACGAGATATGCGAGCGCTTGGAGCTGACACCCGGTGAGGTGTTCGCCGCGCTCACGGAGCTGGAGCTGTTCGGCTGCGTGGAGAGCCGTCCCGGCAAACGATATACCGTCAGCCGCGGCTGACGAATTGGAAGAAAGGTAACAGGTGAACGGCATGGCAACTTTGGTTATTGTGGAATCTCCTGCAAAAGCCAAGACGATACAGAAATACCTGGGTGCCGGTTACGAGGTCGTCGCCTCCATGGGGCACATCCGTGATCTGCCCAAAAGCCTGCTGGGTGTGGAT
>JAZNKN010000021.1:0-13345 GCA_045578625.1 Acutalibacteraceae bacterium
GGCGGCCGTGGGTGGAATAGCCGATGCGCTTGGCATCGGAACGCAGGAATGGTTGTAGACCTCCACGCCCCACAGCCCCTCGTAGCTGCCGTAATCGCCGTAGTTCTCCGGCGACCAGCGGGGGCGGTTGTACGCGACAAAGAATCGGGGGTCATCTTGCCGTCGGACAGCGTGCTGTGGCAGTGCATGTTGCCCTTGTAATAGGGGAGATCCTTGTTCAGTAATGCGTACATTTTCTTGCCCACCATCATTCGGTAAAAAGCGGCGTAGACAGGTACCGATCGCCGGTGTCCGGCAACAGCACTACCACGGTTTTTCCGTGGTTTTCCGTTCGCTTGGCCAGCTCGATCGCCGCGTGCAGTGCCGCGCCCGACGAAATGCCGACCAATACGCCCTCGCGGCGGCCGATGAGCCGCGCCGCAGCATAGGCCTCCTCGTTAGATACCGTCACCACCTCGTCGTACACCGCGGTGTTCAGCACCTCCGGTACAAAGCCCGCACCGATGCCCTGCAGTCCGTGCGGACCGGCGTCCCCGCCGGACAGCACGGGTGAGCCGGTCGGCTCTACCGCGACGATGCGGATGGCGGGATCTTGCGATTTGAGATACTCGCCGGTGCCGGTGATAGTGCCGCCGGTGCCCACGCCGGCCACAAAGATATCCACTGCGCCGTCGGTATCCTGCCAGATCTCCGGTCCGGTGGTGGCGCGGTGCGCCGACGGATTGGAGGGGTTGGTAAACTGCCCTGCCACAAAGCTGTGCGGCAATGTGGCCGCCAGCTCCTCGGCCTTGGCAATGGCACCGGCCATCCCTTTGGTACCCTCGGTCAGCACGACCTCTGCCCCATAGGCGGCGGCGAGCTGACGCCGTTCCACCGACATGGTGTCCGGCATGACCAAAATGACCCGATAGCCGCGCGCAGCGGCCACGGCGGCCAGACCGATGCCGGTATTGCCGCTGGTGGGCTCAATGATGACCGAGTCGGGCTGTAGCTTGCCGGCTGCCTCGGCATCGTCGATCATGGCGCGCGCCACGCGATCTTTCACCGAGCCGGCGGGGTTGAGATATTCCAGCTTTGCCAACAGACGGGCGTGCAAGCCCTGGGATTGCTCGATATGCGTCAGCTCCAGCAGCGGCGTGTTGCCGATCAGCTGTTCGACAGAGGTATAAACAGAAGCCATACGCTGCCCTCCTATATAAGCCGCTCATCGCGGCCATTTCCACCGAAAATCGTACCACGATTGCGGGCGGGTGTCAATGATAACGCCGCGCAAAATTTTTCCTTTTATGAATTTTTCTTAAAGATTATCGGCAAGCTATTGCTTTTTTTTGCAAACGCTTTCATAATAGGGAGTAGCCACAAGGAAAGGATCGACCTGTATGTTGGAACTCAAACAGATCAAAAAGGATTACCCTGCCGGCGGTGAGACTGTTCACGCGCTGAAGGGTGTGTCGCTGCGCTTCCGCGACAGCGAATTTGTGTCTATCCTCGGCCCCTCCGGCTGCGGTAAGACCACGATGCTCAACCTCATCGGCGGTCTGGATCAGTACACCGACGGTGACCTGATCATCAACGGTGTGTCCACCAAGAATTACCGCGACCGTGATTGGGACACCTACCGTAACCACTCCATTGGCTTTGTTTTCCAAAGCTATAACCTCATCCCGCACCAGACGGTGTTGCAGAACGTGGAGCTGGCGCTGACATTGTCCGGCGTTTCCAAGGCGGAGCGCCGTCGCCGTGCCAAGGAGGCGTTGGAGGCCGTTGGCCTGAGCGATCAGCTCGGGAAGCGCCCCAGTGAAATGTCGGGCGGCCAGATGCAGCGTGTGGCGATCGCCCGCGCCATCGTCAACGATCCGGACATCATTCTGGCGGATGAGCCGACCGGCGCGTTGGACAGTGAGACCAGCGTGCAGGTCATGGAGATCCTTAAGGAGATCTCTAAAAACCGTCTCGTTATTATGGTCACCCACAACCCCGATCTGGCGGAGAAATACTCCACCCGTATCGTGCGGATGCTGGACGGTGAGATCACGGATGACTCCGCTCCTCCGACGGATGAGGAAATGACGCTGCCCGAACCGGAGGCTTCCGCCGAAAAGCCGAAAAAAGCCAAGCGCGAGAAAAAGCCGTCGATGTCGCTTCTGACGGCATTCGGTCTGTCACTGAAAAATCTGTTTACCAAAAAGGGCCGTACCATTCTGACGGCGTTCGCCGGCAGCATCGGTATCATCGGCATCGCCCTGATCTACGCCGTTTCCAACGGTATGACGGCGTACATCGATTACGTACAGGAAGAAACACTGACCTCCTATCCGCTGACGCTGGAGGCACAGCACATGGATATCGGCGCGCTGATGGGTGCTTTTCTGGAGTCTGCGGAGTCCGAGGGTGATCACGGCAAGGATGCCGTGTATGAGCGACCGGTGCTGCAGGATCTGGTCAACGCACTGAACGAGGTCGGCGAGCATCAGAACGACCTCAAGGCGTTCAAGGACTATCTGGAAGCCGAGCTGGCCGATACGAACAGCACCTCCGGCCTGCGCGATGCTGTCTCCGGTGTGCAATATACTTACAATATGGATATCCTCGTCTACACCAAGACTGAGGACGGCGTCATCCGCGAATCCAATGCACAGAAGCTTATCACGGATATGCTGACGCAGTATCCGGAGCTGATCCCCGAAAGCATGCTGCAGGGTGGGGACTCCTCCGGTATGGTGTCGATGATGTCCAACGGCAACATGATGCCGGCGACGTGGCAGGAGATGCTGGCGGGCAACAACGGCGAGATCATCAACCCCGTGGTGACCAAGCAGTATGAACTCGTCGAGGGCGGCCGTTGGCCGACGGCGTACAACGAGATCGTGCTGGTCATGGACGAGAACAACGAGATCGACGATATGACGCTGTATGCGCTCGGCCTGATCCCCGAGGAGGAGATCCAGTCGCTGATCCAGAAGGTCCTGAAAAAGGAGCCCCTGCTGGATTCCGACCGTCGCTGGACGTATGAAGAGATCTACGATATGGAATTCCGCACCATTCTGACCGCGGATTGCTATCAGTGGAACGAAGCGACCGGCACGTATGTGGATATTCGTCAAACCGAAAGCGACAGCGGGATCAACCAGATCGAACTGGAGAAGCTGTATCAGAACGGCATCAAACTCAAGGTCACCGGTATCGTGTATCCCAAGGAGGAGACGATGTCCGGTATCCTGACCGGTTCCATTGCGTATACCAGTAAGCTGACGGAATACGTGGTCGAGGAGTCCAAAGACTCGCCGGCGCTGCAGGCGCAGCTTGCCGATCCCGATGAGGACGTCTTTACCGGTCTCCCGTTCGCCAAGGATGGGCTGACCGAGGAAGAGATCACAGCGCGTTCCGAAAAGTTTAAGGAATATATCGGCTCGCTGGACGACGCCGGCAAAGCGGCGGCGTATATGAGCATTCTGAACATCGTTTCGGAGGAAGAGATCGAGCAGGTCAAGGCGGGTTTGAAGGAAAGGACCCGCGAGGAGCAGGTCGCGCTGATCGCGCAGGCAATGGTGGCCATGCCGCAGTACAGTCAGTACAGCGTCGAGATGATATCGGGCTTTATTGCGGAGATGACCGGTGACGCCTTTGAAGATCTGCTTTCGGAGGCTGCCGCCGGTATGGCACAGGTGCAGCACACGGCCGCGATCCAGATGGCCTACGGTGCTAAAACGCCGCAGGAGCTCGTGCAGGAGTTCGAGGCGGTATCCGCGCAGTACGACGATACGCAGCGTGCCACGCTGTATGCGGCCGTCCGCGGCACGTCGTCGTCCACGTTAGAGGACAACCTCGCACTGCTCGGTCACGTCGATCTGGATAGCCCGTCCACCATCAATCTGTACGCGGCTTCCTTTGAGGAGAAGGACGTGATCGAGGCCGCTATCGAGCAGTACAACGACAAGTCGGATGAAATGTCGCAGATCGCCTATACCGACTACGTCGGTCTGATGATGTCGTCGGTCACGACCATCATCAACGCGATCACGTACGTGCTGATCGCCTTCGTGTCGGTATCGCTTATCGTGTCCTCCATTATGATCGGTGTTATCACCCTGATCTCGGTGCAGGAGCGTACCAAGGAGATCGGTATCCTGCGTGCCATCGGTGCGTCCAAGCGTAACGTCTCCAGTATGTTCAACGCCGAAACGATGATCATCGGCTTCGCCTCGGGTGCGTTGGGTGTCATCGTGACGTGGTTGCTGTGCATTCCGATCAACTACATTCTGAACACGCTCACCGGTATTCCCAATCTGGATGCCACGCTGCCGTGGCAGGTGGCGCTCATTCTGGTGGGCATCAGTATGCTGCTGACGTTGATCGCCGGCATCATCCCCTCGCGCAGTGCCGCTCGCAAGGATCCGGTCGTGGCTCTGCGAACCGAATAAGCAGTTCTGAACGGCGCTTCTGCGGAAGCGCCGTTTCTTGTTGCACCGCGCGGTGTTCCGTGGTATACTGGTAGCAGTATACAGAAAGATGGTGATCGCATGAAAACCTTCGCCTATCCGAAACGCTTTTGGCCGGCTCTGGTGATCTTCAGCTTGGTCGGTCAGATCGCGTGGGTCATTGAAAATATGTATCTCAATGTGTTTATCTATAAAATGTTTCAAGCAAGCCCCTCGGCGATCTCCGCGATGGTGGCGGCCTCGGCGGTCTCTGCCGCGCTGACCACGATCCTGATCGGCGCGCTGTCGGACAAGCTTGGCCGTCGGCGGGTGTTCATCTGCGGCGGTTACATTTTGTGGGGCATCACCATTGCCGCGTTCGCCTTGGTGCGCGCCGACGTCATTGGCGCGGTATTCCCGGCAGCGGTGTCGGTGTCCGCTATCGGCGTGACGTTGGTCATCGTTTTGGATTGCCTGATGACCTTTTTCGGCTCGTCCGCCAACGACGCCGCCTTTAACGCGTGGCTGACCGATGCCACGGAAGGAAACGGCCGCGGCGCGGCGGAGGGTGTCAACGCGATGATGCCGCTGCTTGCGATCCTGGTGGTGTTCGGCGGCTTTATGGCGTTCGATCTGAACCGTGCCGAAAGCTGGACAACGATCTTCCTGCTCATCGGTGCGGCGGTGCTGATCATCGGCGTACTGGGCTTTTTCCTCGTCCGCGAGACCGCGAAAAAGCAGGAGGAAAACAGCCGGTATTTCCACAACATTCTGTACGGCTTCCGCCCCGCGGTGGTGCGTGCCAATCCGGTGCTGTACCTCACGCTGGCGGCGTTTGCGGTGTTCGGCATCTCGATCCAGATCTTTATGCCGTACCTCATTTTGTATTACAACGTATCGCTCGGTATGGACGATTACGTGCTGATCATGGCTCCCGCCATCGTGCTCGCGGCGATCGTTACCGCGGTGTACGGTCGGCTGTATGACAAGATCGGCTTTAAGGGTTCGGTGTTGCCGTCGCTCGCGATGCTGTGCGCCGGCTATGTGGTGCTGTTTTTCTTCCGCAGCACGGCCCTCGTGTTTGTTGGCTCGCTGCTGATGATGTGCGGCTACCTCACCGGTATGGCGGTGTTTGGCGCGATGATCCGTGACTATACCCCGGTCGGCAAAGCGGGGATGTTCCAAGGGCTGCGCATCGTGGGTCAGGTGCTGATTCCCGGCGTTATCGGTCCGGCGATCGGCGCCGCGGTGCTGCGTAACGCCGAAATGATCGTGAACGACGACGGCACACAATCGTTTATTCCCAATGCCACTATCTTTTTGGCGGCGCTGGTTGCGGCGGTGTGTCTGCTGCCGGTGCTGGCGGTCGTATGTAAGCTGCTTCGGCAGCCCCGAAGTGAGGAAACGGTATGAGTGATCTGCAACAGTTATATACGGCAGCAGGAGAATCCCTTTCGGGAACGCCATGGACGGTTTATCCGCGCCCGCAGCTGCGTCGCGATTCCTTTTTGTGCCTCAACGGTGACTGGGAGTTTGCCGTGAGTGAAGCAGGGGAGCCGACCGCCTACGATCGTACCATCCGTGTGCCGTTCGCACCGGAATCGCTGCTTTCAGGCATCGCCGAATGCTTTCCGGAATCCGCGACACGGTGGTATCGCCGCCGCTTTACGCTGCCGGAGGGTTTTTGTAAGGCGCGGGTGCTGCTGCACGTCGGTGCGGCGGATCAGTGCGCCGAGGTGTTCGTCAACGGCACGTCGGTCGGTGAGCATATCGGCGGCTACGAGGCGTTTTGTTTCGATATTACCGAGGTCTTGCAAGACGAGAATACCGTTACCGTGCGTGTGACCGACACGCTGAGTGAGCAGGTGTTGCCGTACGGCAAGCAATGCCATAAGCGCGGCGGTATGTGGTATACGCCGGTCTCCGGCATCTGGCAGACAGTGTGGCTGGAAAGCGTACCGGAGGACTACGTTCGCCGCCTGCGCATCGACACCGGTGCGGATCACGCTGTTATTACGGCGGAGGGGATCACCGACGGCACTCTTACGGTGCAGACCCCACAGGGTGAGATCACCGTATTGCTGACCGACGGCACCGCACGGGTCGCGCTGTCCGAGCCGCGGCTGTGGTCGCCGGAGGATCCCTATCTGTACTATTTTACGCTGACGACCTCGACCGACGAGGTGTCGTCGTATTTTGCGCTGCGCACACTGGACGTTCGCACGGTGGACGGCCTGCCGCGTCTGTGTCTCAATGGAAAGCCCTACTTTTTCCACGGCCTGTTGGATCAGGGGTATTGGAGTGACGGCCTGTTTACACCGGCTGCTCCCGAATGCTATGAACAGGATATTCTTGCAATGAAGGCGTTGGGCTTTAATACACTGCGTAAGCATATCAAGGTCGAGCCGGAGCAGTTTTATTACGATTGCGACCGCTTGGGAATGGTCGTGTTTCAGGATATGGTCAACAACAGCGACTACAATTTTCTCCGTGACACCGCCCTGCCCACGGTGGGTCTCATTCGCCGCGGGGACACCCGCCTGCACCGCGATCCCGCGTCGCGCCGCGCGTTCGTGCGCGGTATGGAGCAGACGGTGCGTCAGCTGTACAATCATCCCTGTATTTGCTATTGGACGATCTTCAACGAGGGGTGGGGTCAGTTCTGCGGCACCGAGCAGTATCGCCGCCTGCGTGAGTTGGACCGTAGCCGCTTTATTGATACCACCTCGGGATGGTTCCTCGGCAGCGAAAGCGACGTGGACAGCCGTCACATTTATTTCCGCAAGGTCAAGCTGAAAGCCTCGGACAAGCCACTGGTGCTGTCGGAATTCGGCGGCTATTCGTGGAAGCCGGAGGGTCACGTGTTCAACACCGAGCATAGCTACGGCTATGGCAGCTGCAAAACGCGGACGGAGTTGGTGCAGAAGATCCGTTCGCTGTATACCGAGCAGGTCCTGCCGCTCATCCCCAAGGGGCTTTGCGCCGCAGTGTACACGCAGGTGTCGGATATTGAGGACGAGATCAACGGTCTGATCAGCTACGACCGCCGTGTGGCAAAGCTGCTGCCGGAGGAATTTGTCGACGTGTCCAAGGCATTGTGTGACAGCCTCTAACCTTGGAGACAAACCGTGTTTGAAAAGCGCGTATACGCAAATGCGTATACGCGCTTGCAGATATTTGCCTACAATATACTTGAGGTGATCGTATGAATGTCAAGGATATTGTAGCAAAACGCTTTGCGGAGATCTGTCGGGAGCGGGGAATCGCGATCAATGAATTGGCAACGCTTTCCGGTGTGACACCGTCCACGGCATACAGCATGATGGACGAGCATCGGCGCGACGTGTCCATCGTCACCATTAAGAAATTCTGTGACGGTCTGGAGATCACGCTTGGGGAGTTCTTTTCCACTCCGGAATTTGATGCGCTTGAGCAGGAGATCCGCTAACGAGGTGTAGTTTTGAATACTCGCAAGCAACTGCGGCGTCGCTTGACGGCGCTGCTCTGGCCGGAACGCTGCGTGTTCTGCGGCGAGCCGATCCCGGCGCTGACGCTGTGCTGTGATACCTGCCGCGAAACGGTACATCCCATCCGCCCGCCGATCTGCGCGTTGTGCGGCAAGAGCCGCGAGAATTGTGCCTGCGGCCGCCGTCGCCATCGGTATGATCGGCTGGCTTCGCCGTTCTATTGCAACGGCGCGGTGCATCGCGGCATTCTGCGGCTCAAGCGTTGGGACGATCCCTTGGCGATCTCGTTCTTTGCCGACCAGATGGCGGCAGTCGTCCGCCGCGAGTTCGGCGGAGAGATGATCGATATGCTGTCGTTTATTCCCATGACCGCCCGCGACTATCGGGAGCGCGGCTATAATCAAGGCGAGCTGTTGGCGACGTCGCTGGGTCTGCGGCTGTCGCTGCCGGTCGTGTCGGCGCTCGTGAAGTGCTATCAGACACAGCCGCAAAAGTTTTTGACCGCCGTGCAGCGTTCCGGCAACGTGCTGGGCGCCTTTGACGTAAAAGGCGGCATCAACGTGAGGGGCAAGACCGTCTTGCTGGTGGACGACGTCATCACCACGGGTGCCACGGTTGATGAGTGTGCCAAAATGCTCAAGATCTACGGTGCCAAGCGCGTTTTGTGCGTTACTGCTGCTATCCGTCGCCGCGACGAGGACGCGGAAGAAACGGTATAAAACAAAGAGGAATGGGCTCTGCCCATTCCTCTTTGTTGTAGTGCGACCTTAAATCAACATTGTAGGGGGCGGTGCTTTCGACGCCCCGCAAAGCCCGCAGAAGCGACCGGTGATCGCCAAGGCCCCCTCTGCGAGGGGGCTCCGCCGCAGGCGTATTTCACATTGCGAAGCAATATTTCACCCACCCGCAAGGGTGGATTTCGTTGAAAAAGACCTATGCCTTGTATCAAAGCATAGGTCTTTTTCTGGTGGAGCAAAATGCTCCAAATCCGAACCGCTTGAGTTCGGATAAGATTTCAATGGTGGAGGCGAGGGGAATCGAACCCCTGTCCGAAAATCACTTACCCTGGCTTTCTCCGAGTGCAGCCCGTCTTTTGGGATTCCCCTCACCCGACGCCGGTGGGCAGGCTTCGGGTTACGGTAGTCGCTGGGTCATGACGGGCGGAGCGACATCCGCCCGTTCACGTTCACCGCTACATGACGCCTTTATCCCGACCGCGGTACTTCGGGTAAAGACGGCAGCCTAATTAGGCCGCGAGAGCAACTTTGTTGTTGTCGTTTGTTTGAAAGGTTGCAGATTTTATAGCGGTTCTGCACCGCTACTCGCTTACCAAGGCTCACAATCCCCGTCGAAACCTTTGCGCCCCCTTATCTTTTGTACAGTATAGTATAGGCAAAACGCGCCGGATTGTCAACCCGGCGCGTCGGCTTTTTTATTGCCAATTTTCCTCGTTTTCCACCGCAATACCGTTTGCCTCCAGTAGGGTGACGGTGACGCCACGGCCGGGGATCAGCCGCCGCGTGAACGATCCGTCGTATACGAACCGACAGCCGCAGGAAGGGCTGTTCTCCTTGAGGATCGCTTTGCGGATGCCGTGCTCACGGCAGATGGCGAGCACCTTCTCGGCGCCGCTGCGGTACTGCGCGGTGACGTCCACACCGGCGGTGTTGACTACACGATCACCGCAGATCTCTGCCGGCGGGCGCGGGGTGGGCAAACCGCCCATACATTCCGGGCAGACCGGAATCACAGCGCCACTGTCAATGAGTGCCTGCACCGAGGGGGAGACGGGCTTGGACCGACCGTCGTACCGGGTAGCTTGGCCGCACAGACACGCGCTGATCACATACTCCGGCCGCTTCATCCGAAATTACGCACCAGCGAAACGACCTTGCCCAGTACCACCGCTTCTTTGACGATGATGGGCTGGAACGCGTCGTTCTCCGGCTGCAGGCGGATGTGATCCGATTCAAAGTAAATGCGTTTGACGGTGGCCTCGTCGCCGATGAGCGCGACCACGATATCGCCGTTTTCCGCAGCGGGGGTCTTGCGCACGATGACGATATCCTTATCCAGAATACCGGCGTTCAGCATACTGGTACCCGACACGCGCAGGGCAAACAGCTCGCCCGGCTCGTAGCCGCCGCCGGAGTAGGGGACGTAGTCCTCCACCTGCTCCACCGCGAGGATGGGATTACCTGCCGTGACCTTGCCCAACAGCGGCACACGCGCCACCGTTTCGCCCGGCATACGGATGCTGCGGTTGAGCCGCCCGTCGCGGTGGATGTAGCCGCCCTCCTCCAACACCTTCAGATAGGTGTGGACGGTGGAGGTGGACTTGATACCCGCGGCGATGCAGATCTCGCGCACCGTGGGGGGAACACCGGTCTGTGCACGCTCCTGCAGGAACGCCAGGACCTTTTGTTGCTTTGCAGTTAAGGGCTTCATACGATCACCTCTGAGCATAGTATAGCACACCTTTTTTAAAAAAGCAAACATTTGTTTGGTTTTTTCGATAAAAATTTTCTTACAGATTATTCACAGTCAATTCACAAACTCCCGCGAAGAGTCTGGTATACTCAAAACGTACTCAAGAGAGAGTCCGGAACCGCACCGGACGAGCTCGACAAAATTGAGTATATACCCCTCCTCAAAACACCCCTCTAACTGCAAACGCGCTGCTCGGAAGAGCGGCGCGTTTGCGTTTTATGGGGCAGAGAGCGACCGTCGTCGGTCGCTCTTTTTTGTTTGTCCGGAATATTCACGCGCGCCGCCGCATAGGAATGGGACAAGACTGGACAAGGGGGCGGGAGGATGACAAACGGATGGGAAGCGCTGCTTGGACTGCTACCGGAAGCGTTGCGCCGTGCGTTTCGCCGATTGCCGCCGACGGCGTGCACTCGGGTGCAGGAGCTGCGCTTGCGGGCGGGACAGGCTGTGGCGGTGGGACTGCGCGGCGAGGAACGGTACGTGACCGAAGGCGGTGTGCTGACCGTACAGGCCGACGTGGCGCTGCGCTGTGAGGTGGCGTGGCTGCGGGAGATCGTTGACCGCGTGTGCGAGCATTCGGTGTACGCGCACCAAGAGGAACTGGGGCACGGCTTTTTATCCGCGCCTGTCGGGTGCCGTATCGGCATTGCCGGTACGGCGGTGGTGGAGAACGGCCGTATCGTCAGTTATCGGAACGTGACATCGTTGTGTCTGCGCGTCGCGCGGGAGCATGGCGGCTGTGCAGCAGGATTAGCACACGAGCTGTGTGCCGACGGTGTAATAGGCGCGCTGATCTGCGGAGAACCGTCCAGCGGTAAGACAAGCCTGCTGCGCGATCTGCTGCGGCAATTCGCTGCGCGGCGATTATCGGTGGCGGTGGTGGACGAGCGTGGTGAGCTGTCCGGAGGTGGGATGCCGTTAGGATGTGACGTGCTGCGCAGTGCGCCTAAAGCGGTGGGGATCGAGCAAGCCATCCGCTGTCTGGCACCGCGGGTGGTGGTGTTTGACGAATTGGGCGGTGTCGATGAGTTGGAAGCGGTGCATGGTGCTTTATATTGCGGTGTGCCGGTAGTGGCATCGGTGCATTGTCGACACCCGCAGGAGCTGCTGTACCGCGACGGCTTTGCCAAAGTACTGCGTGGTGGGGCGTTTGCCCGATTGGTGCAGCTGCGCGGCTCTGCCGCGCCGGGTGAGATTGCTGTGATGCTGCGAACGGAGGAATGGTTGCGTGAAATGGATAGGGATGCTGCTTGTCTGCCTGACCGGCGCGGGCTGCGGTCTGTGGGGATATCGGACACTGGCTCACCGCTGCGGCTCGCTGGATCGGTTGGCACGGTTGTTTGAACAGCTGGCGGAGCGTATTCGCTACACAGCCGCGCCGTTGGAGGACCTGCTGCGCTCGCTGGCGATGACCGCGGAGTTTCAGGATCTTTGCTTGCTTCGCTGCGCTGCGGCGCAGCCGTCGGGTGACCCGCGTGGTGCGTTGCAGACGGCCGTGGAGCACTGCGCCGGAGAATTGGGACTGTCTGCCGAGGACAAGCGGCTGCTGATGGAGTTCGCCGAGGATTTCGGTGCGGCGGACCTTGCCGGTGAGATACAGCGCTGTCGGCAGTATGCCGCGCTGTTTCGTGACCGTCATACGACGGCGCACGCGGAGGTACGACGCAAAGGACGGCTGTATGTAACGCTGGGTATTTGCGGCGGCAGCGCCCTTGCATTGGTATTGGGATAAAGGGAGGCAAAGGACATGGATGTGGATCTGATCTTCAAGATCGCGGCGATCGGGATCATTGTGGCGGTGTTGAATCAGGTGTTGATCCGCTCGGGTCGCGAGGAGCAGGCGATGCTGACGACGTTGGCGGGGCTGATCGTGGTGCTGACGATGGTGGTAACAGAGATCAGCGAGCTGTTCCGATTGGTCAAATCGGTGTTTGGGTTGTGAGACGATGAAGCTGACGGTACTGATCGGCTTGGCTGTGATCGCGGCGTTTTTGACGGTGATGCTGCGTCGCCACGCACCGGAGCAAGCGCTGGCGGTGGGTCTCCTTGCGGGTTGCCTGATCCTCACGGCGGCGATCACTGCCGCGTTGCCGGTGTTTGAAGAGGTGCAGGAGCTGCTGTCGGAGAGCGGTGTACCGAGTGAATATGTGACGGTGCTGTTTAAGGCGTTGGGCGTGTGCCTTCTCACGCAGTTGGCGGCGGATGCGTGTCGCGACGCGGGTGAGCAGGGCTTGGCCTCCAAAGCGGAGCTGGCCGGGAAACTGGCAATGCTGACGCTCGCATTGCCGCTGTTCCGCAAGGTGGCGGACATCGCGGTGTCACTCATTCAAGGGGGGACGGTATGAGGATCGCGGCAGTGGCTATCGCGACGGTGTGCCTGATGCTGTGCGGCAGTGTCGGTGTGTCGGCTGCGACGGTGGAGGAGCTGTATGAGGAGCAGCTGGAGGCTAGCGGCGGCAGTGAGTTGATCGGATCGCTGCCCGAGGAGACACGCTCCTTGTTGGAACGGTTGGGTATCAGCGAGCTTGACCCCGATGCCTTTTCACAATTGGACCCCGAAACGGTGTGGGACGAGTTGACACAGTTGCTGACCACGGCTTTTCGAGGGCCGCTCGGTACGGCCGGCGTCGTGTTGGCGATCGTACTGCTGCACGCGTGGGTCGAGGGACTGCGCCACACCCTGCGCGAGGAAGAAGCACCGGCGGTGTTCGGTACGGTCTGCGCCTTGGCGGCTTGCGGCAGCGTGATCCTGCCGTTGTCGGATTGCATTGCCGCGGTTCGCGATGCCATGACTTCCACTGCGGTGTTTATGACCAGCTTTGTGCCGGTGTATGCCGGCGTACTGCTGACGGGCGGCCGTGCCGCGGCGGCGCTGTCGTTTCAATCGCTCGCTTTGGTGGCGGCACAGGTGATGTCGTGGGTGTCCGGACAGGTGATCGTGCCGCTGATGACGGCATCGCTCGCGCTCGG
>JAZNKN010000022.1:0-2212 GCA_045578625.1 Acutalibacteraceae bacterium
CGAGCAGCTCTATGTCAAAGCATTGGCACAGAAAGGCAAGCGGTATTACAAGAGTAAGTATGACACAGCGGTGGACACGTCGGCGGAAGGGAAGTATTCGATCAAAACACTGCCGGATGGCAAACGTCGTTACGTACAGGCTGACCGCCAGGTGATCCACGGAACAGATCCAAAATCGTGGGCAGAGCAGGTAAAAGACTATATCGACAAATCAATACGAAACAATAAAGATGTTATCGTTTATGCGGCCGATGGAGATCCATTAACAATTACAAAGGATACCTCGGGAAAGGCGAGGTTCAGAAACGATGTGCGGTTGTCTGATGGTACCACGCGACCGATGACCAACGAGGAATATGCGACGAAATTGCGCGCAGAAACGCATATTGATGAGTTGGCTGCTGTTTCGACAAGAGGAAAACGTCCACTAACTCCGGATACAAAGGATCATGCTTTTGCTAGAGATGGCTTTGACTACCGCACTGCCTATTTTATGGATCAAGACGGTTCGTATTATAGAATAACAATGTCGGTTGGCGTAAACGGAGAGATCAACACCATATACAATGTCGGCAAAATAAAAGAAGCCGAGTACCCACTTAGTGGCTCAAAGGCCGCGTCCAAAAAGGATGCCATGGGGTCAGCTTCTAACAATAGAATAACAGAATCGCCATCTATTGTCAATACCCAGTATATGCAGGATGACGGAAAATATTCTGTTGGCACGGACGAGGATTTCGTGACGTCGCTGAATCGGTTGGTGGAGCAGTACGGCAAGCACGCGCCGGGTGCCAACGCCGAGCGCACTGTCGCCATTCCGCAAAGCACGGACGGGCAGAACCGTGTAGCTCGTGCGGCACAGACCGGTCAGGAGGCGGCGGCGGTCGCCGCAGCGCGTAAGGTCGTGATCAGCGGTGAGGTCGTTCCCGATCACACAAAACAAGGAAAGATGCTTCGCTGGTTTATCGGTGCATCCGAGGGCGACGTTGTCCTGTCTGCTCCGGTGAAAATGCGCGGTGCGGAACACGGCGCGGTGCATTCCGTTTCGGTGCGACTGTCACCGGCGGGTGAAAGCGGGCAATACGAGGTCTCCGGTGTGTTGTTGGACGGCGAAGTGATGCTGGATCTGACGCAGGCGGGAAATGCCCCTCTTGCACCACGGGCTGAAACAGGGTATACTGGTAACAGAGGTGAGGCAGATGTCACATTACTACACAAAGAAGGAATTGGAAGATCTGGCGAGACGGATGAAGGAAGCGCCGCCGCTGACGGAGGAGGAGCAAGCGCGCCTCAACGCTCTTGGGGAGAAGATGAGGAGTCTTTCCAGCGAAGAAATCTGGGAGATGCGGAGAAAAGCGGAGAAACGCGACGGGTATGCCGATTAAGAGATGATGGCAGTTGGGTGGCGTATACGCCGTCCAACAATACTGCTTCACCGGCAAACCGCGTGGTAGAGTTCTTGAAGCAGCATGGCTGTGAAGCAGTTTTGGTTGAGGGTAGAACGGAAATTAATCGAAACGGATTAACGGTTGCACATAACCAAGCATTTACCGATACAGTACAAGGCATTGTATACGTCTCGGACAATGCCACATTGTCTCCGGCGCAGATCGTGGCGCACGAACTCGTACATATACACGACGTTCGTCACACGGCGGCTTTTGCTGATTACCAGGCGGTTATCTGTCAAGAGGTGTTGTGGGGTTCAATCCAGTATAATAAACTGGCACAAGATATTAATCAGAATCATTTTTCGGGTGAATATCAAGTAGATGATCCTGTATTTGCAACGCGCTTTATCAGGGAGATTGCCGCCTATATCAACGAGTTCGTTGTGACCGACGCGGCTCATGCACAGGCAACCTTTGCTGAAGCATTCGCAAATTGGGACGCTGTCGTTGAAGCAAGCCGCGCATTTAATGCCGCCATCGGTGCGGACTACAGTTCCATAATGGATACCAACCTGCCGTCGAATGACGGAGCGGGTACGGATTCGTATACCCAAAATGCACAAAACCCACAGCAAGCTGCTGTGGGTGTGGATAGTCGCGCCCAAAATCGGGCGACGGTGCCACCGACGATCGAGGAGGATCCGTCGCTGACGAAGGAGCAACGTCGGGCAAAGATCGAAAACGATCTGCGAGAGAGTGCCAAGGAACACGGTATTGCCGACGACGTGACCGATGCGATCGCGTATATCGCCGGTCGTACC
>JAZNKN010000023.1:0-45808 GCA_045578625.1 Acutalibacteraceae bacterium
CATAGCTCAGTCGGTAGAGCACGCGGCTGTTAACCGCGGTGTCGTTGGTTCGAGTCCAACTGGGGGAGCCAAAAAAGAAAGACACGATGAAAATCGTGTCTTTCTTTTTGTGTTTGTGTCCACAGGACACAATATCGTTTGACCGCTTGCGGTCAACATCATTTCGTGCTATGCACGAACATCATTCCGCTTTGGTGGACACAAAACTATGTGACACTGCGTATCAAGGATGTTATACCTTAGAGAATGGTATTGCTTTTTGTACAAGAAAAGAGACTGCTCCGGAGAGCAGTCTCTTTGTTGTATCAACGGATTACAGATCGTAAGCCTCTTCCAGCTTCTCGCCGAGCTCTTCGACAGCCTCTTCGAACTCGTCAGCAGCATCCTCGTCCTTGTCCTTGAGGTCGTCATAGATGTCCTCATAGTCCTCGCCGAACTCGCCGATCTCTTCCATCAGCTCCATGACCTTGTCCTCGTCCTCGTCTTCAACGGCTTCGATGAATTCGTCGACCAGGGCTTCCATTTCCTTCAGGAACTTGTCAGCGGCTTTCTGCTCCTTGGACTTGCAGGCGGTCAGACACACGAGCATCAGAACGACCAGCAACAATGCGGCTACTTTTCTCATAATGATCCTCCTCAAATTGTAAATATTACGGATAACCGTGTATTCATCATAACACTGTCCGCGAAAAAAGTCAACTTATGTCGACGATTTTATTGAAATATTGTATACAAATTCTGAAAATCGTCATGGTAAAATACAAGTGCATTTCACAGGGTCAATTTTGACCGAAACAAAATAAACGCCGTCCTGTTTTGCGGTTTTACAGTACGGCGTTCTTTTATATACCAAGCAAGCGCTGTGCGTTTTTGTGGGTGATGTTGTCCATATCCGACTCGCTGAGCCCGAGCGTGGACAGCAAGCGCATCTCCATGGGAACAGTGTGCCACGGGGTATCGGTACCGAATACCAGTTTCTCCGTCCCGTGCTTTTCCAAGATCTTTTCGGCGTAATACTTCGGCATCATCGAATAGCCGAAGGAGGTATCCAGATAAATATCGCTACCGCACAGATAGCAAAGGGTGTCCTCGTTGCAGTTGACACCGCCCCAGTGTGCTGCTATTACCGGCGAATCAAACCACGCAAGAGCTTTGATCATCTTATCCGGTGTGCCGCCGTATGGCGGCGGAAAGCCATAATCAAACCCGGCGTGAAACACCGTGATGAGACCCAATGCGGAGATCTTCTTGTAGATCGGCTTCATTTTGGGATCGTCCACCTCAAAGCCCTGATAATCGGGGTGAAGCTTGACACCCTTCATACCAAGTGACTTGATGCGCTCCAATTCCTCCAACGCATCGGGACTGTCGGGAAACACCGAACCGAATGCGAACATATCGGTCTCATTATTCACAGAGGCGGCAAAATCGTTCACACTGGGCTGCTGATGCGCATTGGTCGCGATATTCAGCACAACGGCGGTATCCACGCCGTTGTTTCGCATTGATTCCCGGAGACCGGCGACCGTGCCGTTGGTATACGGTTGCAGACCGCCGGACGCGTGTGCCAGTTTGGCGACGGCACGTTCTGCGATCTTGTCCGGAAAACAGTGAGTGTGAAAATCGATCAGCATTTTGCAGACCTCCAAAAAAAGAAACTTACCGGTATTATACCCCCTTTTTTCGGTTTTTTCAATCAAAAGCGCAAAAGAGAAACAGGGCAAGCCTTCGCTTGCCCTGTTTTCGGTTGCAAAAGGATCAATAGATATCGACTTCGACAACCTGCCACTTGCTGCCGTACTTGATCAGCACGATCTCGCCGTCGTACTCGATCTTCTCGCTGCCGTCTTTGACGGTGATGTCGAGTTCCACCTCACGGATGGCCTTGATCTTGTCAACTTCGACATCGATCTTCTTGTCGAGATACTCTTCCATGTCTTTGAGAGAATCTTCGAGTTCGTCCTTCATGTCGTCGAGCTTCTCTTTGTCATAATCATCGATATCGGTGATCTTGTAGGAAACCTTGTAATCGTTGCCGACCGCATCCTCCCAGTACTCCTGAGCAGACTCGATCTCCGCCTTGTAGGAATCCTTCAGATCGTCGGTCATGTCGGCCATCCACTCGGGAGTGATGTCGACCAGAATGGAGGGTTCGTCCTTCGTGAACGCCTTAAAGACCTTCTTGACAGCACCCTTGTGACCGCCGCCGGCCAGCAGAACGATAACCACGATCAGAACGATGACCGCCGCCAGAGCGATAGCGCCAAGCTTGATGACCTTGGGATCCAGTTTCGAAGCCTTCGCCTCTACCGGAGCTTCACCCTCCAGAGGAGTGCCGCAGTTGCCGCACACGACCGCGGTATCATCCGACTGATAACCGCAATTTCCACAGAACTTTGCCATAAATAAAACCGCCTTTCATATTTTGTAATTATTCCACCTCGCGGTGGTTATTACCGTATGTTTAGTTGCCCCCGACGTTATGTCAGGCAGCCTGACGGGCGCGACGCTTGACCACGACCTTGCGAACGATGGCGCGCACCACCAGGATGGCCACGCCCAGCAGGAAAAGAACCGCAAAAATGCCAAGGTTGGCAACCAGTACGTTGCCCAAAAGAATGCCGATAACCGAACCACCGAAAACGGATTTCAAAATAACCGGCAGGCCGACCGCAATCAAGGTGAACACGGTATACGTACCGCCGATAACCGTAAATACCACGCCGGCACCGATACCCGCCTGTGACAGACTGTTAAAGCACAGGCCGACCAAGCACAGCGCCACCATCAGCAACAGAATGACCAACGTAAAGTAGGACAGGCCAATGTTCAAGGCATAATACGCCGCGGGTACTTCTTCCTTGATGATCGCCGCACTGATATCCTCCAACACCTCGTCATCCACCAACCAGTCCGCCAGTTCGTCCAATGATTCGTTGGAAATATCGACATCAAACTCGCGGTTAATGACCGAACGGTTCTTGCGGAGCAGCGTACGCACCTCGGATTTGGAGATCTCAAAATCGTCGGTACCGTTGTAGATGTCGCTCATATACGCGGCAATGGTCTCCGCCATAAACTCCTTGATCGTGGATTCTTGCACGAACGAATCGACCTGCTTATCCGAAATAGTGGTATCAAAATTCTGGTCGAAGTAATCGGACAGGTAATCCACAAAGGTCCACGACTCATCGCCGTAATCCGCTTCGGGATCATCGTTGGGTTCCGTATAAATACCATTCAGGAGATCGGCATAGTCAATGTCTTCCATCATCGACAGGATGGTATTCTCACTGGTGGTATGCCGCACACAGATGATCGCAACCGACAGCAACGTCGTCACGAATAGAATGATGGACAGCATAATGGTGATAAGAACCTTGCCCACACCGGAACCCTTTTTCTTATACACGACGGGTGCGGGAGAGATCTGTTCGGCAACATACGCCTCCTCCGCGGGAGGGGCTTCGACTGCCACGGCGGCAACAGGCTCATTAAGAACAGCCTCAGCCGCTCCATCAAGTACGGGAACTTCGGCAGGCGCTTCCTCAACCGTTGGCGCTTGCGCCTTGGTACAGTTCGGGCAAGTGCCTGTCTGATCATCCAAAGGCGTGCCGCATTGCGTGCAGAAATTCAACTTGCGAGGCGGATTGTTCAGCGCCTCCAGCTTTTCACGGTCGCAAGACGGACAAAGACTGGAAGAGGTATCCAACGGCGCACCACAACGGGAACAGAATTTCGCCATAACACAACCACCTTTTTCAAAAAATCAAAGCTTTGTGCCGCATTCTACGCAGAAAGCCGAACCGGACTCACAGGTGGTACCGCATTTCGTGCAGAAACGCATCGCCGGCACTGCCGGCGTCGCGGCAGGAACAGCAGGCTGAGCAGCCTCCGACTGCGGGGTCGGCTGAACCGGAGCAGAAACCGCCTGAAGAATATCGACGGTGGGTCTGCCGCAGGAGGTGCAAAAACGCACGTCTTTGGGAACGATCTGACCGCAGGCGGTGCAACGGATCGAATTATCATCCAGTACCTTGCGCGGCATCGGCGCACCGCAGGTGCTGCAGAATGCAACCGTGTTCGGCACCATCTCACCGCATTTTTCACACTTTACGTAGCCCTTGATACGCTGGATTTGCTCCTTGTTATCACGGATCAGCGCCTCGGCTTCACGGATGGTCGTTACCATGCCGGCGAAATCCGGCTCGTGATCCGCCGCATGCATGGCAACATACAGCTTACCGATCTGCAGATAACAGTTGTTTATCTGTTTCTCCGCTTCGCTGATCGCGGAGTTCAAGCGGGAAACTTCCGACATATCCTGGGTCTTTTGAACCACCGATTGACCGGCTTGCGAGATCTTTTTCCCCAGATCGTCAAAAAAAGCCACCGTAGTTCCCTCCTAATAACTGCATAAATACACAAAATCCAGTAATATAGTTTGATTTTACCACAAGATATCGTATTATGCAATATGGAATTTGGGCGTTTTCCAAAAATTTTCTCTCTTGACTTGCCATTTTATATTCAGTATAGTTAACAGTGAGGTGAACACGTATGAATACTCAAACAAAGCTATATATGCTGACTGAAACCAGCCCATTTATGATGTCGTTTGTCATTGTCACACAAAACAATCAGGTGATCGTCATCGACGGCGGACGCCCTGCGGATATGCCTCTGCTGAAGGAATACGTCGGCGGACGGCACATCGCGGCATGGATCCTGACCCATGCTCACTGCGATCACATCAGCGGATTTGTTCACGAGCTGAAAGAAAACAGCGGAAAAGATTTCAATATTGGCGCTGTCTACTATAATTTTCCACCGTACAGCCTCATTGATAACCATAACGTGCCTGATTATGAGTATATGGCACGTGAGCTAAGGGGATGCCTGCCGGTCTTCGCCGAGATCGAGCCGCTCATCCGCGATAAAGCCCACATTGTACAACAGGGAGACACGATCCAAATCGACGAATGCCGCATTGACTTTTTGTATGCCTACCACGAGGGGCTGACCGTCAATCTGATGAATGACAGTTCTCTGGTATTCAAACTGACCACGCCCAATAAAACGGTGCTGTTTTTGGGCGATCTGGGTCCGGAGGGCGGCGATGTGCTGTACCGCGAATCCCGACACCTGCTCCATGCAGATATCGTCCAGATGGCGCATCACGGCCACATGAACGTAGGGATGGAGGTCTATGCCGCCATCGGCGCCGAAGCGTGCTTGTGGTGCGCGCCCGATTGGCTGTATGCCGAGGAAGAGGTACCGGACTATCTGGCAGACAAAAAATACCTGGCCCCCTCTCTCAGTCGTCTGCGAATGTACGGTACAGCCGTAACACGGCGCTGGATGGAACAACTCGGCGCAACAACGCATTACGTGACCAAGGACGGCACGCAAACGATCGAATTATAAGCAAAAACAGCCTTTTTGGTAAGGCTGTTTTTTGTATACGGAACTATCATCGGGCGGCGGTTATCTTTCTTGACACGACTGCTTCCTATATGATATGATGGCAGTAGTTTCTATGATGGGGAGTTTTAGGATTTTCTCGCATACTCTCCCCTCTTGGGCAAGCACGAAAGGAGCGCATTGGTATGAAGTTTTATTGTGAAGGATCAAGCGCGGTTCTGGAGGAACTGAACTCCACCGCTGAAGGTCTTACACAGGCTGAAGCCGAAAAACGGTTGGCGGAAAACGGCAAAAACAAGTTGGATGCCGCACCGGGTAAATCCCTTATCCGTCGCTTTTTGGAGCAGCTCGCTGACCCAATGATCATCATTCTCCTGGTTGCCGCCGCGATCAGCGGTGTGCTGGGCGTGGTGGAGAACGAGGGCTTTACGGATGTTATCATCATCCTTGCCGTCGTTATCATCAACGCGGTGCTGGGTGTATACCAGGAAAGCAAGGCCGAAAAAGCCATCGAGGCTCTGCAGGAAATGTCCGCCGCCACCTCCAAGGTGCTGCGTGATGGCCGTATCGTGACCATCCACAGCGAGGATCTGGTGGTCGGTGACGTGGTACTGCTGGAGGCCGGTGACGCCGTCCCTGCTGATGCTCGTATTCTGGAAAGTGCCAGTATGCAGGTGGAGGAAGCGGCGCTCACAGGTGAATCGGTGCCGGTAACCAAGTTTATCGACATTATCAACCTGTCAGACGGCCAGAAGGATGTGCCGCTGGGCGACCGCAAAAATATGGTCTATATGGGCGGTACCGTTGTGTACGGTCGCGGCACCGTTGTGGTGACCGGCACCGGTATGGACACCGAGATGGGCAAGATCGCCGGCGCATTGGCGCAGGCTGAGGAAGGCAAAACGCCTCTGCAGATCAAGTTGTCCCAACTGTCCAAGATCCTGACCTGGTTGGTGCTTGGTGTCTGCATCATCGTGTTCGGTGTGCAGATCCTGCGTGCCGAAAGCTTTAATTTTGGGTTGGTCCTTGACTCCTTTATGGTTGCTGTTTCGTTGGCGGTTGCCGCCATCCCCGAAGGCTTGGCCGCCGTCGTTACGGTGGTGCTGTCGATCGGTGTTACCAATATGTCCAAGCGTAACGCCATTATCCGTAAGCTGACGGCTGTGGAAACGCTGGGCTGCGCGCAGATCATCTGCTCCGACAAAACCGGTACGCTGACCCAGAACAAGATGACCGTCGTGGATCACTTCGGCGAGGATGCCGGTCATCTGGCCACCGCAATGGCACTGTGCTGCGATGCCGAGTTGGATGCTGACGGTTCGGTGACCGGTGAGCCCACCGAGGCGGCGTTGGTCGTCTGGGCCAACACCCTCTCCCTCCCCAAGCCGGAGCTGAAGGCTGCTTTCCCCCGCTGCGGCGAGGCACCGTTCGATTCCGGCCGTAAGATGATGTCTACCGTTCATACCACAGCCGACGGCATCATTCAGTACACCAAGGGCGCTCCCGACGTGATCGTGGACAAATGCACACATTACCTCAAGGACGGCAAGGCCGTTCCGATGACGGAGGAGTTCCGCACCGAGATCATGGCCGCCAACAAGGCGATGGCCGACCGCGCTCTGCGCGTGCTTGCCTGTGCGGAACGTGTCTGGAGCGAGAAGCCGGAAAACTATGAGCCGGCAACGTTGGAGACCGATCTGTGCTTCGTCGGTCTGACCGGTATGATCGACCCCGTTCGCCCCGAAGTTAAAGACGCGATCGTGGAGTGCCGCAGCGCGGGTATCCGTCCCATTATGATCACCGGCGACCACGTGGACACCGCGATCGCCATCGCCAAGGAGCTTGGCATTCTGGACGAGAACAGCCGTGCCATCACCGGCGCACAGCTCAACGAGATGAGCGACGAGGAATTTGAAAAAGAATTCCGCAATATCAGCGTTTATGCCCGCGTACAGCCGGAGCATAAGACCCGCATCGTCAACGCATGGCGCGGTGCCGGTTACGTCACGGCTATGACCGGTGACGGTGTCAACGATGCTCCGTCCATCAAGTCGGCAGATATCGGCGTGGGTATGGGTATTACCGGTACTGACGTTACCAAGAACGTCGCGGATATGGTACTGACCGATGACAACTTTGCCACCATCGTGGGCGCTGTTGAAGAAGGCCGTCGCATCTACGATAACATCCGTAAGGCGATCCAGTTCCTTCTCGGCTCGAACATGAGCGAGGTCATCAGCATCTTTGTGGCAACGCTGCTGGGCTTCACCATCTTGCAGCCGGTGCATCTGCTGTGGATCAACCTGGTGACCGACTGCTTCCCGGCTCTGGCGCTGGGTATGGAAAAAGCGGAATCCAACATCATGCGCCGCAAGCCGCGTGATGCGAAGGCCGGCATCTTCTCCGGCGGTATGGGCTTCGACGTCCTGTATCAGGGTCTGCTGGTATCGGTTCTGGTCCTCATTTCCTACTTTGTCGGTCACTTTATGGAGTCCGGTAACTGGGCCGCGACCAACAGTGCAGACGGCACAACCATGGCGTTCCTGACCATGTCGATGGCAGAGATCTTCCACAGCCTGAATATGCGCTCGCAGCGCGGTAGCCTGTTCAAGATGGGATCGAACAATAAGATGCTGTATATCGCCGCTCTCGGCTCGTTTGTGGCTACTACGCTGGTGTGTGAAGTCCACTTCCTGGCACAAGCTTTCGGCTTTGTTGAGGTCAGCTTCGTCGAATACGCTATTGCGATCGCCATCGGCGCCTGCGTCATCCCGATCGTGGAGATCGTCAAGTTCATTCAGCGCAAAACCGCTAAAGACTGATCGAAACAATAAAACAAGCCCTGCGACAGGTTTCTGTCGCAGGGCTTTTCTTTATACTTCGGTCGTCCAATCTTCATCCCATGGATAGCGCATCCGCAGCACTTCTCCCCCGCGTTCTGCGGAACACTGGGCATAGATACCGGGAAGCGTCATGCGCAGGCCTTCACGCAGACTGATCGGCGCGGGATCACCGTTTTTCACCGCGGTAAAGAAATGATCCAACATCGCATAGTCCATACCGCCGTGGCCTACCGCTTTAGGATTGTTTTCGTACGCCGGCGGCATAAAGCTGCCGTCCACTCGAAGCCGAATAAGAATAAGCAGGTACGGACCGAGAGGTCTGTACCTGCTTTCTTTATATTTTCACTTGAATAATGCGTGTATGGGGATATGTTTCAGCCACCGAAGAAAAATCATAATCACTGATAACGTAATCCACACCGCCGAAATCGCATAGCATCTTATTCCCGCGACGGTTACGCTTTTCGTTATCCACCAAATAAAAGACCTGCTCCGCGTTCTCTAACATAACGCGGTGCAGGTCATAATACACCCCACCGCATCCAACCACCCCGTCGTCCGTCACACTACCGGTGGAAAAGAACGCCTTGTCTGCACGGTATGTACGCGCCATATCCACCGTATCCACACTACCGGTCATACTCGGCGCTTCCAGGATCCTGCCGCCAAGTACAATGCAGGCGACCCCCAATTCACTCAGCGATGCCGCTAAAGTAATGTTGTTGGTAATCACCGTCAGATGCTCTTTTTCCGCAAGATACGGTCCCATATGCTGTGCGGTTGTGGATCCGTCAATAAACAGCACATCGCCGTCTTTGACAAATTCTGCCGCCTTTTGCGCGATGCGCTCCTTAGCGTGATGCTGCTTGTGCTGACGGAACACCAGCGGCACCGCACCGGCTGTCACCAGTTCCACCCCGCCATAACTGCGCCGAACCAATTGCCGCTTTTCCAACGTGTTCAAATCGCGGTTGATCGTCGCCGAGCTGTAGCACAGCTTTTCTATCAAATACGCAACCGTCACGTACTGGTGTTTTTCCAAGATCGCGAGTATCTCGTCCTGCCGTTCTTGCGGATACATACTGCCTCCCCAAAATGAGAAAAGTTGAGAATTCTCCGTTTTTTTGAACCCTATTGCGAAAAGTTGAAAGATTCGCTATTATTATAGGCGTTAGCAAAGGCTGTGTCAAGTGGGGTAGTTTATATGCGCGATCTAACCTCCGGAAATCTTTCCAAAACCTTTTTACGCTTTGCCATACCGGCCATCCTGGCCGGCTTGCTGAGCCAAGCCTATTCCATTATCAACTCTATCGTTATCGGCAAATTCTTGGGGACGGAATCGTTAGCGGCGCTGGGAGCGACCGGCGAGTTCCTTTCGCTGATCGACGCGGTATTCTGGGGTTACGGTGTGGGCTGCGGCATCTACGTCGCCAAGCTGTTCAGCGCGGGTGATAACCTGAAACTCCGCAACACCATCATCGCAACGCTGCTGACCGAAAGCATCGTAGCAGTTCTGCTTGGCGCCGCATTGATCACCCTTCATCAACCGCTGCTTAATATGTTACGGGTCGATCCGCTGATTCGTAAAGAAGCGGCGCAGTATTTCTGCATCATCGTCGGCGGTCTGGTCATTCAAAACTTCGCCTGGTTGGGCGTCTATCTGACCAATGCACTGGGCATCTCCTCGTTCCCGCTGTATATGTCCATCATCTCCTGCGTTGTCAATATCTCCGGCAATCTGCTGTCCGTACTGGTGCTTGATGCGGGTGTCATCGGTGTAGCACTGTCTACTATTCTTGCCTCCGCCATCGTTGCGGTTTGCTACATTGTGAAGTTTCTGAAGATCTTTCGCGAGCTTGGTGCCGATGGGCGGTTTTCAATGGCAGGTTATTTCCGCGGAGCGATCCCCTATGCTGTCCCCTCAATGTTTCAGCAATGCTTGATCTACGTTGCCAACGCTTGTGTCACGCCGCTGATCAATGCCAACGGTTTCGCCGCCACGGCCGCGTTCAGCGTCTCTCGGAAGTATTATAATCTGGTAGCATCGATCTACCAGAACTCCACCAAGGTCATGGCAAACTTTACTTCACAATGCACCGGCAACGGCAGATACCACCGCATCCGCGGCGGTATCTGGATCATCCTGCGGCAATCCACACTGTTTGTCGTACCGCTGCTCCTCACCTGCTGCCTGTTCCCCACCTTTATGGCCGGCTTGTTTTTCAATGCGCAAACCCCGGCAGAAAGCTATGCTCTGACCGTCCCGTTCCTGCGCTTCTTCCTGCCGTTGATCCTATTCAATCTGATCAATAACCTGTTCCACGCGATCTTGAAGGGCTTGAAATCGACCCGATTGCTGTTACTTTCTTCGTTCATCGGCTGCGTCACATACGTCTGCGCCGGATACGCCCTGGAGCCGCTGTGGGGTCTGTACGGCATTTACTCCGCTCTGGCGCTGTCGTGGATCACCGAGGCGATCTTCGCCATTATCATTTACATCAGCGGGAAATGGCAAACGCCGGCAATGCGGCAAGCGCTGCAAAAAGCATAACAAAAACCGGTGGGATCACTTCCCACCGGTTTTTTCTTTGCGAAAAACAAATAACTTGCTCACGATGTAATTCAGGATAAGTACCATGACCTGAGCGCCGACCTTGACCGCCAACCCGGGAAAACCGAGCCAGGTGATGAACACCAGAATGACCAATTCCTCGGCAAAAAAGGTTGCCAGACGGCCGCCGTAAAAGCGAAACAACTGATTCCAAAACGCCGCACCGGATGCGGATGCCTGAAAAACCCACAAACGGTTGGTCACAAAAGCAAACAACACGGCTAAGAACCAAGAAACGGTGTTCGCAATATGTTCATTCAGCTGTAAGACACCCTCACACAACCAAAACGAGCCAATGCTGATGACGGTAGTCAAGCCACCGAAAAACAGATACAACAGCATCTCACGGTGACGCCGCCAAAACGGCTGTAAAGGCTTCAGCCAGCAGCAGGTAAACAAGCGATCAAACAGATCTCCGTCGGCCAATGGGATACCCCCCTTTTGTTTAACGCGTCGTGCGGCGAACAGCGGAAATAATACGCTCCGTGACCGGAGACAGCACCAGATTAAGCACAAATTCAAACAAAAAATTCACGCCAATGAGGCCAATAAACACATACGTTACCAGTTCTTGACCGCCTGCCCACGCAGTTAGGGTGTCGCGGAACAGGAACCACATACCGAGAACAAATATACCGGTGTTAACGATCGGCACAACGACCGCGGAAGCGATCACGCCCAGAAACGGCTTTTTCGCACCACGAAACAGTTGCGCTACCGCACCGCCGGCAGCACCGGCTGCCGTTCCTTTGAACAGGCACACCAACGCGGTAAGCCACGGATTGACATTCCACAGCACGTTACCGCCGACATCCATGCCGGTAATGCAACAGATCACGACGACCACACCGAAAATGAAACCCAGTAATGCACCGGACCGCACGCCGAACAATGCGCCGCCGACGACTAAGGGAATCAGCACCAACGACAAGTTGAAGGTGCCGATCTTGATGCTATAGCTCATCAGCTGCAGCACAACGATCAGTGCCGCCAAAATGGACAGTTGGGTCAGACGAACCGTTTTTTGATTGACCATAAAAAACACTCCTTGCTGCTGCTCCCTGGGGGATGCAGCGCATTTTGTATTAAAAAACCGTCAGGCACGGTTTTTTTCGTAGATAAGGCGCAGGCCGTCCAATAACAGACGGTCATCATACACCGTTTCACGGCGGCAAGCAGCGGCAATCTCGCGCCCCAGACCGCCGGTAACCACTACCGTAGCCGAAGCCCCAAGCTCTTGCTCGATGCGGTCACACATACCCTCCATCATTGAGGCCGTGCCGAACACCGCGCCGGAACGCATGGAATCGCCGGTGTTGGTGCCGATGGCACGCTCCGGCGCTTTGATGTGGACGCGCTGCAGCAGCGAGGCATTGCTCACCAACGAATCCAACGAGGTCGCCACGCCCGGCATGATCGCACCGCCGCGGAAAGCGCCGTTACTGTCGATCGCCGAAACGGTCGTCGCAGTACCGAGATCCCATACGATGCAGGGATAGCCGTATTTATTCACAGCGGCAACCGCGCCGACTAACAGATCGGCACCGAGCTGCGCCGGATTGTCGATGCGGATGTTCATACCGGTCTTGATACCGGGGCCGACCATCAGCGGCTCAACACCGACGATACGCTGCACCGCCTCACACAACACCGCATCCAATCCCGGAACGACCGAGCTGAGGATAGCACCGTGGATCGCATCGGGAGCGATATCGTGCAGCTTGAGGATCGACAGCAATTCAACCGCGTACTGATCGCCGGTGCGTGACCGATTGGTGGCCAAACGACATTCACACGCCAGCTCATCGCCGCGGAATACACCCACGGTCAGGTTGGTATTTCCCAGATCAAGTGTCAGCAGCATGAGCGGTCACCTCCTCAGTACGGTGCGCAATGATATAACGCGGGCGGTCCTTGACCTCGTCATAAATACGAGCAATGTAATGCCCAATGATGCCCAGGCTGATCATGATCGAACCGCCGATCAGCAAGAGCAGCAGGATCACCGTGGTAAAGCCCTCGACGGCATCTCCCATAAAAAAGCGTACCAGTGTCTGAACACCGAGTACAAACGTGCAAACCAGCAAAATACCGCCCAGTACGGTCACCAAACGCAACGGTGCGGTGGTGAACGAGGTGATATTGTTGATCGCATATTTCAGCAAGCCGCCGATCGACCACTTGGACTGGCCGTTGATACGCTCGGCGACCTCAAACTCCACCGTAGTGGTACGGAAGCCCGCCCAAAACGACAAGGCGCGGAAGAAGGTGTCCTTCTCCTGCAGCGAGTTGAGCACGTCAACGACGCGGCGATCCAACAGCTTAAAGTCGGAGGAGGATTGCATATCCATACCGACAGCGCGACCAACCAGACGGTAGAACAAACGCGCAAAAGCGCCGTGTGAGGCGCTTTCCTTGCCGCGGCTGCTCTTCTTCCCTTCCACGACCTCATAGCCCTGCTCCCACAGCGCCATCATCTGCGGAATGACCTCCGGCGGGAACTGCATATCACAATCGGTGACGACACACGCATCGCCCTTTGCTTCTTTCAGGCCCGCAAAGATCGCGGCTTCCTTGCCGAAATTGCGGCTAAACGATACACCGCGTACCGCGGGATCTTTCTTTGATTCTAGACAGATCAGCTCATAGGTGCGATCCTGCGAGCCGTCATCCACAAAGATCAGCTCATACGCAATATCGGCACCGCGCAGCACCTCAGACAGACGCTGCACCGCCAATGCAATGTTTTTTTCCTCGTTATACGAGGGGATCACCACGGACAGTAAACTCATCCGTATGTCCTCCTTCAGGTAAAACTTTTACAGATCCCGACGCAAGGCACGCTCGGCTTCTCGCTTCATGTCGCGTTTTGCCGCGTCCTCGCGCTTATCATACAGCTTTTTGCCGCGACACAGCCCCAACTGCACCTTGACGCGTGAACCCTTAAAATACAGCGACAGCGGGATCAGCGTCAATCCCTGCTGTTGCTTGAGCAAACCGTACAAACGAAAGATCTCGCGGCGGTGCATCAGCAAGCGGCGCACGCGCATCGGATCCCGATTGAAAATGTTGCCTTGCTCATAGGGGCTGATGTGCATCCCCTTGACAAACAGTTCCCCATTGTCTACCGTGCACCAGGCATCCTTGAGATTGACCGAACCGCGACGGAGCGATTTGACTTCGGTTCCGCACAGCTCGATCCCCGCTTCCATCGACTCCTCAACGAAGTAGTCATGGAAGGCTTTTCGGTTTTCGGCAATGGTCTTGGTTGCGACCCGTTCGCCGGCCATGACAATTCCTCCTTACAGCTCGCTGCGACCCTCCAGAGAGCGGCGCAGCGTCACCTCATCGGCATATTCGAGATCGCCGCCCACAGGGATACCGTAGGCCAAGCGAGTGACTTTAATTTCAAACGGCTTGAGCAGCCGGGACAGGTACATTGCGGTGGCCTCGCCCTCGACGGTCGGATTGGTGGCCATAATAACCTCCGTCACGTCGGTATTAGCCACACGTGACAGCAGCTGCTTGATACGCAGCTGATCAGGGCCGACACCGTCCATCGGCGAAATCGTGCCGTGGAGAACGTGGTAAACTCCCTGATATTCCCGTGTGCGTTCAAAAGCCAACACATCCTGCGGCTCCTCTACTACGCAGATCACGCTCTCGTCGCGGTTAACGGCCGAACACACGCTGCACTGCTCCCCGTCTGTCAGGTTGCAGCAGATCTCGCATTCGTGAATGTTTTTGCGGGCATCCACGATCGCACCCACAAAGCGGTTGGCTTCCTCCTCCGGCATCGACAACACCGAGAACGCCAAGCGAACGGCAGTTTTATGACCGATGCCGGGAAGCCTCTCCCACTGCTCGATCAGTTTGTCCAACGCGGCCACACGATATGCCATGTGTCAGCTTCCTTCCGTTTGTTTTTGAAAACGAGAGCGAATACGCATCTCACATTTGTACGCCAACAGCGACAGCGCAACACCCAACAGTATCCCTACACCGTCCTTAAATACGTCGAACCACTCAAACGCTCGCCCTTCGGCAAACAGCAACTGATGGTATTCATCGAAGATCGCATACGCCAAGCAGGCAAAATACGCGATGGGCAGCCAGTAGTCGGCGGTATACGAACGCGCGAGCAGCGAAGCAAACATACCGAGCAGTGCAAACGAAGCAACGTGCGCTGCACTGCGCACCAGCTCGTGCAGAGTATCCTGCTGCTCCTTGGTGAACTCAAAAAACGAAAACAGGCTGCTAAGCAACCCTTGCGTCACAGCACCGCTGAGCGCAGAGGACTGTTCCGCAGACTGTCCCGAAAACATAAAGATACCTGCGGCGACCGATAAGGTCAGCACCCACAGAACGACCTTCCTCATCATAGCGTCAACCGATCAAAACGGCAGGTTCATACCGCCGGTCAGCTTACCCATGGTCTCCTCCGACTCGGCCTGCGCCTTGCGCACCGCTTCGTTGACAGCCGCCATGATCATATCCGACAGCATTTCGGTATCGTCCGGATCGACCGCTTCGGGATTGAGCTCCAACGAACGCAGCAGATGCTTGCCATCCACTGTGGCAGTGACCATACCGCCGCCGGCAGTGGCGGTGTATTCCTTGGCCTCCAGCTCAGCCTGAGCCGTCGCCATATCCTCTTGCATTTTCTGTGCCTGACGCAGCATGGCCTGCATATTATTGCTGCCGCCGCCATAGCCCTGCGGTAATCTTGCTTTCATCGTCGTCAACCTCTTTCTTCGATCGTAATACCGGATTCCGCGCTGCGTTTGAGAAAATCAGACAACGGATCGGCAGATGCAGTTGTTTCTTCCTTGCGGGCGGGACGTCCACGCTTAATGCGCATCGGCTTACCCACCACAGCCTGCACCGCACCGAGAAGCACCGACTTGTTACCGTCCGAACGCACCAGCGCCCCAAACAGCTCGTTATCAGTTAAAATGAGCAGCTGTTCACCGTCGATCATAGCAGTGGAATCGGTCAGCACGCCGTACAACGGCGGGCTTTGCTTGGCAATGTATGCCAGCACATCCGCCCAACCGGCAAACGGCACGGGAGCCGCGGGCGCGGGTGCGGATACCGGAGCGACCGGTTGTGTCTCTTCCGTCTTGGGAGCTTCCTGCGCCGGTTCCG
Organism: Acutalibacteraceae bacterium; assembly: GCA_045578625.1. Lineage (GTDB taxonomy): Bacteria > Bacillota > Clostridia > Oscillospirales > Acutalibacteraceae > RGIG3009. The sequence goes on from JAZNKN010000023.1 coordinate 16,027, forward strand.
GAACGGGCTCCGGATGCACAGCGACCGGTTTCGGCTCGGCAACCGCAGGTGCGGCAGCGATCACCGGGGTCGGACGCGTTTCCAACGCCTCAATACGGCGCAACAGACTTTCGGGCGTGGTGTCCAAGCGCGGATCACACAAACGAAGCAGCGCCGTCTCCATCTCCACACGGCGGGACACACCGCTCTTTAGGCGGTCCAGCGTGCGCTGCAGCACGTCCATAATGTGCAGGATGGATTCCAATGACAGCGCGTTGGCTTCCGTGCGCAGATCCACCAACTCATCGGGTGACATTACGATCAGCGCACCGGGATCCCCCACGCTTTTCAATATCATAACGTTGCGGTAGAAATCCACCATTTCCACACACAAGCGCTCCATATCCTTGGAGCCCTCGTACAACGTGTTAAGCAAGGTCAGTGCAGCGGCACCATCCTGATTGCGGATCGCCGCGGCCATACGGAACAGATACTCACGCCCCGCCATACCGGTGGCTTCGGCCACGAGCGAAGCGGTAATATCGTGCGAACGCGATAAGCACTGGTCCAACAAAGACAACGCATCGCGCAGACCGCCGTCTGCCAGACGAGCGATCAGAAGCGCCGCATCCTCCGCCAGTGAGAACTTCTCCTGCTCTGCCACATACTTCAAACGCGCGGCAATCTCCTCAGCCGGAATACGGCCGAAATCGAACCGCTGGCAGCGAGACAGGATCGTTGCAGGAAGCTTATGTACCTCCGTGGTCGCCAGAATAAAGATGACGTGCTCCGGCGGTTCCTCCAGCGTCTTGAGCAGGGCATTGAACGCACCGGCAGACAGCATGTGGACCTCGTCAATGATGTACACACGGTATTTGGCAATGGAGGGTGAGAAATTCACCTCATCACGCAGATCGCGGATGTTATCCACACCGTTATTGGAGGCCGCATCGATCTCCACAACGTCCAAGATCGTACCGGAATCAATGCCACGGCAATTGTCGCACTCGTTGCACGGATCGCCGTCGTTGGGCGTCAGGCAGTTGACCGCCTTGGCCAGGATCTTCGCGCAGGAAGTCTTACCGGTACCGCGTGAACCGGTAAACAGATAGGCGTGCGCCAAGCGGCCGGTGCGCAATTCGTTTTTCAGCGCCGTGGTAACCGCCGGCTGACCGTATACCTCCGAAAACGTCTGCGGTCGCCACTTGCGATATAACACCTGATACATACCGGAACACCCCCTTCGTCGTTGCTGTCAAAAACGCCATGCACCCTCGGGTGTACGGACAAACAGGCTCCCTGCGGCGCACGGCAGAAGGCCGCTTAATGCTGCTCGGTTCCCCGCCTGACATGGTTCACGGATCGCCGTCGCGCAGGACCCGCTCATCCGTACGCCCCAAGGCACATGACGTTACAGTTTAGTATATCGTATTTTTTCTAAAAAAGCAAGACCATACGCGCATTTTTTACGCCAAAGTGTACGCAAGTCCGTCTGTGGCGCTGAGCGTACCGTCCTCCCGAACAAACAGCGCCTCCACTCCCTCCAGATCGTTCAGCAGCGCCTTGGCCCGCTCTTCACCCAGTACAAAGCAGGTAGTGGACAGCGCATCCGCCTGCACCGACCGCTCACATACGATCGTGACCGAGGCCAGACCGTTCTGTACCGGCATACCGGACTCCGGCGATAGCAGATGGTGATACCGTACACCGTCCAGCGTAAAACCGCGTTCATAGATACCGGAGGTAACCACCGAAAGATCCTGACCGGTCACGATCGCGCACAGCTCCTCGGTATTTGCAGGATCCTTGATACCGATACGCCAATCCTTATTCTCCTTGGTACCGCACACCACAATGTTGCCACCCAGATCAATGAGCGCTGAGATAACGCCCTGCTCCAACAGCAGATCCCGCACCCGATCGGCAATGAACCCCTTGGCGATACCGCCCAGATCCAGTGCTCCCTCAGACAGCGTCACGGTGTTTCCCGTCACGGTTAAATGCCGATAGTCCACCGACGCTACCGCCGCAGACAACGCCTCTTCATCCGGCAAAGCGGGTGACGCAGCCGTGAAGTCCCACAACGCCGTCACCGGACGCAACGTAATGTCAAACGCACCCTCGGACAAGGATGCATAGTGTAAGGCGATCTGCAGCAGCTCGGCTGTTTCCTCGGAAACAATGACCGGTTCACCGGCAGATTCGTTGATACTGGAGATGTCACTTTCCGGGATCGTGGCACTGAACAGTTCTTCCAACCGCTTGATCTCCGCGAAGCAGGCATCCAGCACCGCCTCGCCGTCTACCGACTCTGCGATATCGTAAACCGTGATACTAACAACCGTATCCAAGGCAAAGCCCGTGCGAGAGACCTCCGACGAAGCCGACGAACGGCAAGACGTTAAAAGCAGGAGCAACACACAAATAAGCGCAAAAAACAGCGCGATACAGCGGCGTTTCATCGGTACCCCCCTTCCAATTCGTCGTTTAACGGATAGCAAAATTAGTGTACCACATTTTTGCGGAAAATGCAAAGTTTTCCTTACAACTTTGTAACAACCATTGCCAATCCTAACAGCGCTACTGTATAATAACTTAGATAAAAAGCCGCGTTATGAAGGGAGGCAGCGATATGAAAGAACGGATCCGTTTGTTCAAGGCGGAAGGATCGTCGTTCGTCACCTCATTATCCACCATCACACTCATCCCGCTGCTCCCGGAATTCTGCGCACCGGTATTGGCAATGCTTTCAGTGTTCTTTGCCTACAAGGATGCGGCGGCACGTGGCACCACCATCCAGATCGGCGCTTTAGGCAAGTTGCTATTGCTGTACATCGCTTATATGACGATCGGTATCGTCTATTCAGCCCATCCGTTTAACAGTCTGTCCACCGTCGCCATGTGGTTGGTCATGTTTTTGGTATACCTTTCTTTGACCGCGATCCTGTGCAACCGCAACCGACTGCACGGCGCTCTGTTTTTCGTTGCCGCTGCAGCCGGTATCGTGGGATCGATCGCCTGCTTCCAATACCTCTACCGTACCGTATATGGGCTCGCATCGCTGTCCAACCAATTCTGGTTGCCGGTCGATACGTTGTTTTACAAGTATTTCCCGATGGATATCAATCTGAATATGGGGACCAACCGTGCCGCATCGACCTTCAACAACCCCAACGTTTTGGCAGAATACTTAGTTATGATAACCCCCCTTACCGGATATTACGGCTTTTGCGGCAAACGGACCACACCGCGCCTTTTGGCTCGTGCCTTTACCGTACTCACCGTTTTCGGTGCGATCATCTCCTTCTCGCGCGGTGCGTATCTGGCGCTGCTTTCCATGCTGCTTCTTATCATCGTGACCCATATGCGCAAGCTGACACCGTTTATGATGTGTCTGGTTGCCGCCATCTCGCTTATTCCGGAAGCCATCATCAGTCGTTTTCTTTCCATCGGTCAAGGCGGCAACGCTATTTTTGAACGCTTTGAAGCCTGGGAGGTGGCGATGGAGGCCATCGTTCGCAGCCCGCTGATCGGTATGGGACCCGGTGTTTCTAACTTCTGGGAATTGCTCAACAGTATGGGGGTCAACGCCCCTCACGCTCACAACCTCATTCTGCAAGTCCTGGTCGAGGGCGGATTTATCGCACTGTTTCTCTTGTGTCTGGTCGCCACACGTCTGCTGCAAGACAGCCTGGGATTGCTTAACCGCTCGCGCCAGACCGCTCCGATCGGACGTATTTTCTTGATGTTTGCCGTCGCCTTCATCGTTCACGGTATGGTCGACTATCCGTTTCTCTCCCCCAAGCTGATCGGCACCTTCTGTCTGGTTCTGGGCTTTTTCGATGCGATGTCGGGAATGTACCTTGCCAATCGCACCATCCCGCTTTCTAAACTGTTTGAACCGATCACCAAGCACTTCAAGAAAAAAGATACGCTGTAAAAAAACCGATCCCCCTGCCGGAACACCGGCAGGGGGATCTCCTTTACACATCAAACGTATTCGACTACATCTACCCAACTCAACAGGAACTCGCGTTCCTCGGGGTTGCCCTTGACCGATTGCGAAGCCGCCACGATCGGCATCCATTTCTGGACATACTGATGAGCAGTATTGCTCTTGCGGCAAAACAGGTCCAGATACTTTTTGGCCATGGCTGCATCCCCATTCAAGGAAAATAGCAGGTATGTGCGTGCCGCGTCCGCCGAGGCGTTACCTTGCGTGGCGTGTGCCCAGTCGATGATGTACGGCGTACCGTCCTCCGCGATAATTACGTTACTTGGGTTAAAATCACCGTGGCAGATCTTTTTATGCTTCGGCATGCCTTCCAACCGTGCGTGCAGCTCATAGCGGGTCGTGGCATCCAGATCCGTCTCGTTGATCTTGCGGTCCATCTTGTCCTTCAGCTTGTTCAGCAGCGGGCAGGTCTTGGATTGGACCAACAGCTGCAGATCCACAAACTGTTCGAGATATTCCTCGGCCTTTTCGGGATGCTCCTTCATCAGCTGCGCCAGTGTTTTTCCCTCGATATAATCCGAGACGATCGCCCAACGGCCATCGACCAGCGTGACCTTCAATATCCGGGGAACGTTCAGTCCCGTCTCCTCAATACGCGCTTGGTTAAGTGCCTCATTCAGCACGTCGGCTTTGGAGAAATGCTCATCGAACACCTTAATGCACTGATTACCGTCGCGATAAACCGTTTTGTTTTTTCTGACAGCGATCACCGTATCCAATTTCATCGTTTCTTCCCCCTTATTTCTTGCCGTAGTAAGCGTTGAGATACATTTGGCGGATCTCGCTCATCAGCGGATAACGCGGATTGGCGCCGGTGCATTGATCGTCAAAGGCCTGCTCGACCATATCGTCCAAACGATCCAGATACGCCTGTTCGTCGATGCCGTAATCGCGAACGGTGGCACGGATGCCGATCTTGTCCTTCAGTCCGTTGACAGCGTCGATCAGCTTCTCCAGTTTCTCCTCCGGCGTATTACCGCCGAGGCCGAGCTCGTCGGCAATCTCGGCATAACGTGCCAGCGTGTGCGGATGGTCGTACTGCGAGAACGTACCCATTTTGACCGGCACCTCTGATGCGTTGAATCGCAGCACCTCTTCGATCATCAGCGCGTTTGCCACACCGTGCGGCAAGTGGTGGAACGCACCCAGCTTGTGCGCCATCGAATGGCAGACACCCAAAAACGCATTGGCAAATGCCATACCTGCCATCGTCGCGGCATTGGCCATTTTCTCGCGCGCCAACGGATCAGCCGCACCGTTGTCATATGCACGCGGCAAATACTTGAAGATGAGCTTGAGCGATTGCAGAGCCAGCGAATCGGTATAATCCGTTGCCATCATCGAAGCATACGCTTCCAAGGCGTGCGTCACGGCATCAATACCCGATGCCGCTGTCAGGCCTTTCGGCGCGGTCATGTGGAAATCGGCATCCACAATAGCCATATCCGGCATCAACTCATAATCCGCCAGAGGATATTTTACCCCGGTCTGCTCGTCGGTGATGACTGCAAACGGCGTCACCTCAGAACCGGTACCCGCCGAAGTCGGCACGGCAATAAAGTACGCTTTATCACCCATGTGCGGGAACGTGTAGGTACGCTTGCGAATATCGACAAAGCGCATCGCCATATCCTGAAAATCCACATCCGGATGTTCATACAGCACCCACATGATCTTAGCGGCGTCCATCGCACTGCCGCCGCCGAGGGCAATGATGCAATCCGGCGCAAATGCCTGCATCTGCTCGGCACCGGCCTTGGCACACGCCAGCGTCGGATCGGGGGCAACGTCGAAAAAGGTCGTGTGCTGTATCCCCATTTCGTCCAGCTTATCGGTGATAGGCTTGGTATAGCCGTTGTTGTACAGGAAGGTATCGGTCACGATGAAAGCGCGCTGCTTATGCAGTACGGACTTCAGTTCATCCAAGGCGACCGGCAGGCAGCCTTTTTTGATATACACCTTTTCGGGCGTGCGGAACCACAGCATATTCTCTCTCCTCTCAGCAACTGTTTTGATGTTCAGCAGGTGCTTGACACCGACGTTCTCCGACACGGAATTGCCGCCCCAGGAGCCGCATCCCAACGTCAAAGAAGGCAGTAGCTTAAAGTTATAGAGATCACCGATGCCGCCATGCGACGACGGTGTATTGACCAGTATACGGCACGTTTTCATACGTGCGGCAAACTCATCCAACTTGGCGCGCTCCGTGACCGCATTCAGATAGATCGATGCCGTATGTCCGTAGCCGCCGTCGGCAATGAGGCGCTCTGCCTTGGCGAAGGCATCTTGGATATCGGCGGCGCGATACATCGCCAGCACCGGAGACAACTTTTCGTGGGCGAACTCCTCTGTCAGTTCAACGCTCTCGACCTCGCCGATCAGGATCTTGGTCTCTTCCGGCACGGTCACGCCCGCCAAAGCGGCGATGGTAACGGGCTTCTGACCAACGATCTTGGCATTCAGTGCGCCGTTGATGATAATAGTCTTACGCAGTTTTTCGGTCTCCTCGTCGTTGAGGAAATAACAACCGCGCCGTGCAAATTCATTTTTTACAGCCTCATACATTCCGTCCAAGACGATGACAGATTGCTCCGACGCGCAGATCATACCATTGTCAAAGGTTTTGGAATGAATGATCGAGTTGACGGCCACGCAAACGTCTGCGGTATCATCGATGATGGCGGGCGTATTACCGGCACCCACACCCAGAGCGGGCTTGCCGCTGGAATACGCCGCCTTGACCATACCCGGTCCGCCGGTCGCCAGAATAATATCGGATTCCTTCATTAATGTGTTGGTCATATCCAGACTGGGGACATCGATCCAAGCGATGATATCCTCCGGTGCGCCGGCCTCCACAGCCGCCTCCAGTACGATCTTTGCCGCCGCGATGGTGGAATTCTTAGCACGCGGGTGCGGGCTGATCACAATACCGTTGCGCGTTTTGAGTGCCAACAGCGTCTTAAAGATGGCTGTCGAAGTAGGGTTGGTCGTGGGGATGACCGCCGCGATCACACCGATCGGCTCGGCAATCTTTTTCATGCCGTACGCCGCATCCTCTTCAATAACGCCGCAGGTTAGCGTGTCTTTGTAGGCGTTATAGATGTACTCGGAGGCAAAATGGTTTTTAATGACCTTGTCCTCCACAACACCCATACCGGTCTCTGTGACCGCCATTTTAGCAAGCGGAATACGCTGACGGTTCGCCGCCATCGCCGCTGCCTTGAAAATACGGTCGACTTGTTCCTGCGTATAGCCGGCAAATCGCTGCTGCGCCGCTCGCACACGCGCTAACGCGGCTTCGAGCTGTTCTACGCCGTCTACGGTTTTGTACTGCCTGGGTTCCATAGATATGTTCCTCCCTGTTTGGGGACTGCAAGGCTGCAGCCGAAATATAAGCAGCGCACTCCATGATCTCCGGGCTACTTGATAAACACCAGTGTATCACATACGTTCCCACTTGGGAATGATTAGAAAAGTATACCGGTTATATCACAAAAAATATACCCCTGCTTGACCGTTGTCAAACAGGGGCAAAAAGACAGTCGTTTTTTGAACGCATCAGTTCTTTGATAAACCGCAGATCCAGTTCCGAAAGATGATAACTTTTCCGATGCACCAACACATCCTTGTAAATGCGGCGGTTATCGCAGCACACACGCTGTACCAAGCCATACCGATCCAGCAACTTTTGCGGCACCGGCGACACCCACATAAAGGTCTGGTCGTTTTCCGACAGCAATTCAAATTGGCTGGCACGCTCAAACACAAAAATACGGCGCTCGATATTATCCGGAAGCTCTGCCTTTTTGACCTCGGCCATCGGCAAGGACGGGACAAAGGGATCCGCGTGGGCGATCTCGATATAGGGCTGAAGATCGGTAAAATGGATCTCTTGCTTGTGCGCCAGCGCGCTGTTGGCCTGAAGCAAGAGCACGTAATGAAATTCCGTGATCTGCTCCCCTACCAAGCCGTTCTCCTCCAGCATCGCCTGATAGTACTTATCGTAGTTACCGGCATAGCGCACAATCCCCAGCTTATAATCGGCGTGCAGCAGATTGTTCAGAGTGCGCTTGGAGTTGGTCTCCTTGTAAAATATCTCCGCTGGCTCCTGAGAAAGAGACAATGAGAATCGGGAAAAGGCTTCCGAAATATAGCACGCACGGGGCACACAAATAGAAAAGTTCTGCTTGGTCGGCAGCCCATCCTTATACAGCCGATCGACCTCGTCGATCTGCCCGATGATCTTTCGCGCATATCCCAAAAATTCTTCTCCCATCGGGGTAAGCACCATACCTCTGGTAGAGCGGTCAAAGATAACGATACCCAGATCGGCTTCCAGTTCTTTGATCGCACGGCTGAGGTTGGGCTGCGCGATCAACAACTTTTCTGATGCCTTGTTGATCGAACCGGCTTTGGCTACTTCGACCGCATAACGCATATGAAGAATGTTCATTGTTTACTCCTTACCAGTCCAACAATATGTACAGAACTTACACGCCGGAAGTCCGGTGGCCTCGATCATATCGTCCAGACGCTGATATTTCAGCGAGGTGAAATGCAGTTCCTTGCGGATCTCCTCCACCATATTGGCATATTCCGGCGTGTCGGGGTCGGTATACAGCGGCAGCTTCTCATCCGCCTTATCGCCCTCCAGACGCGCGATCGTCCGACGAGCAATAAGATCCATCTCCGAGGTGGAACGCGAGAAATTGAGGTATTTACAGCTAAACATGATGGGCGGGCAAGCGGTGCGAATATGCACCTCTTTGGCACCGCTGTGATACAGGAACTCCGTGGTCTCGCGCATTTGCGTGCCGCGGACCAATGAGTCGTCGATCAAGATCAAGCTCTTGTCGCGGATCAATGTATCCACCGGGATCAGCTTCATGTGAGCAATGAGGTTTCGCTGGCTCTGCTTTTGCGGCATAAAGGAGCGTGGCCACGTCGGCGTGTACTTAATAAAAGGGCGCGAAAACGGGATGCCCGTGCTGTTGGCATAGCCGATGGCGTGTGCGATACCGGAATCCGGAATACCCGCAACGCTGTCCGCCGCGACCTGATCGCGCTGTGCCAGCATCGCACCGCATTGGCAGCGCATTTGCTCCACGTTGACGCCCTCATACGTCGAGGTCGGATAGCCGAAATACACCCACATAAAGGTGCAGATCTTCATTTCCTCGCGCGCCGGCAGCAACGTTGTCATCGAATCCGGTGTGATGAAAACCACCTCGCCGGGACCCAGTTCACGTTCCTGATCGTATCCCAGATTGAGGAATGCCGACGACTCAAAGGAAGCGCAACGCGCCCCCTCCTTTTGGCCGATAACGACCGGGGTGCGTCCCAGATAGTCGCGGGCTGCATACAAGCCGTCCGGCGTCAGGAGAAGCACAGACATCGAGCCTTCGATCATCGTCTGCGCGTAGCGAATGCCCTCTTCAAAGCTGTCTTTTTGATTGATGAGAGCGGCTGTCAGTTCGGTCGGATTGATATTGCCGCCGCTCATTTCCAAGAACTGTGAGGTACCGCCGTCAAACACCATTTTTACCAGTGCGGCGGCATTGTTGATGCGCCCGACGGTGGTGATGGCAAAACTGCCCAGATGTGACCGGACGATCAGAGGCTGCGGCTCGGTATCGGAGATGCAACCGATGCCGGAGGTTCCGTGCATCTCATCGACGTCGCGCTCAAACTTGGTGCGGAACAGCGAATTTTCGATATTGTGAATGGCGCGGTCGAAGCCGGATTCCCCGTGCACCGCCATACCGCCGCGCTTGGTGCCAAGGTGCGAGTGATAGTCCGTGCCGAAAAACAAATCGAACACGCAATCCGTTTTTGAAACTACGCCGAAAAAACCGCCCATTTGCCTTGTCTCCTTTGATAACAAAAACTAATAGAGACATTTTAGCACACCCACTGCAAAATTTCCACTGTCTAATTCAAAAAAACATAAATTTTCTTTCCTTTTTCGTCAAAATCCTTTCGGAAAGCAAAAAAGCACTCCCTTCGCCTTTGTGTTTGTTTAACAGTTGACGAAAAGCGCGGAAAAGGGTATAATTAATGATGTACAAATTTACGGTGTGAGGTAGTTTTATGGACATTCAAAAAATACTGTCTTACGTTGACCACACTCTCCTTTCGCAAAGCGCGACTTGGGAAGAGATCCGCACATTGCTGGACGACGGCATCAAATACGCCTGCGCCTCCTGCTGCATTCCGGCCGGCTACGTCAAGCAAGCCAAGGAGTACGTTGATGACCGCCTCGCTATTTGCACGGTGATCGGTTTCCCCAACGGTTACTCCACGACCGCCGTCAAGTGCTTTGAAGCGACGAACGCGGTCGAAAACGGCGCCGATGAGATCGATATGGTCATTAACATCGGTTGGCTGAAGGATAAACAGTACACGCTGCTTCTTGAGGAGATCAAGGCCATCAAGGCGGCGTGTCAGGGAAAGCTGTTGAAGGTCATCATCGAGACCTGTCTGCTCACCGACGAGGAAAAGATCAAGATGTGCGAAATCGTTTCCGAGTCCGGCGCAGACTTTATCAAGACCTCGACCGGATTTTCCACCGCCGGTGCCACCCCCCGCGACGTTGAGCTCTTTGCACAGCACGTGGCTCCCCATCTTCGCATCAAGGCAGCCGGCGGTATTTCCTCTTTGGAGGATGCCGAAGCATTCATTGCTCTCGGCGCAACGCGACTTGGTACGAGCCGGATCGTCAAGATCGTAAAAGCTATGGAAAAGGGTGAAAATCATGACAAACAAGACACCTCATATTGATCTGAAGCAGCCCGATATCGGTTTCGGAAAGACCGTGCTGATGCCCGGTGACCCGCTCCGTGCGAAATACATTGCCGAAAACTTCCTGACCGACGCCGTTCTGGTAAACGGTGTTCGCGGTGTCAACGGCTACACCGGATACTACAAGGGCGTGAAGGTCTCAGTCATGGCGAGCGGTATGGGTATGCCGTCCATCGGCATTTATTCGTACGAGCTGTATAAATTCTTCGGTGTGCAGAATATCATCCGTGTGGGCTCGGCCGGTGCGATCAACGAAAAAGCCAAGGTGCGCGATATTGTGGTGGGAATGGGCGCTTGCACGAACTCCAACTTCGCCTCCCAGTACGGTATGAACGGCACTGTCGCTCCGATCTGCGATTTTGAACTGTTGGACACAGCCAATCGGATCGCCAAGGAAAAGGGGCTGAACATTCACATCGGCAATCTGTACTCCTCTGACACCTTTTACGATGACTCCTTCCCCTCCTCGCGTTGGGGCAAGATGGGTTGTCTTGCGGTCGAAATGGAGGCTGCGGCGCTGTACTGCACCGCCATGCGTTACGGTATGCGTGCGTTGGCGATCTGCACCATTTCCGACATCCTCTATCCCCCGTTTACAGCGTTGGATGCGCAGGCGCGGGAGCAGACCTTTACCCAAATGATGGAGCTGGCGCTCGACTGCGCTGTTGAATACGAGAACCTGCCTCTGCTGGAAGCGAAAGAATAACGACTACCGTAAATGAGGTGTGACCATGCAATATCATATTCATCTTTCGGAAGAACACGGCGCGCGCTATGCCATTATTCCCGGCGATCCCGGCAGAGTGGAAAAGATCGCCGCATTTCTGGATGACGCACATCAGGTTGGCTGTAACCGTGAGTACAACTCCTATCTGGGGTATCTCGACGGCGAAAAGGTACTGGTAGTCTCTACCGGTATCGGTGGCCCCTCCTGCGCGATCTGCGTGGAGGAGCTCGCCAAGATCGGTGTGGACACCTTTATCCGCGTAGGCACCTGCGGCGGTATGCAGCCCGAGGTCGCCCCCGGCGACGTGGTGATTGCTACCGGTGCGATCCGTATGGACGGAACGAGCAAGGAGTATATGCCGATCGAATTCCCCGCTGTGGCGGATTTTCAGGTGACCAATGCGCTGTATCAAGCTGCAGAACAACTCGACTATCCGAATCACGTCGGTGTCGTTCAAGCAAAAGACAGCTTTTACGGCCAGCACTCTCCCGAAAGCATGCCGATCTCCTCAGAACTGCTTGCCAAGTGGGAAGCGTGGAAGCGCGGCGGCTGTCTGGCCTCCGAAATGGAGGGTGCTACGCTGTTTATCGTGAGCGCAGTACGCAAGCTACGCGCCGGCGCGGTATTTCACTGCGTCTGGAACCAAGAGATCGCTAAGACCGCGATGCCCAAGGATCGCAAAGAGGACACCTCTGCGGCCATTAAAACGGCGGTTGAGGCGCTCCGCATCCTCATCAAGCAAGATAAGAAATAAGGGATTTACGCTATGTTTGAAGCCATATTGGACTGTATAAAAGAATACAATACCATCATCATCCACCGACACAGCCGTCCCGACGGAGACGCGATGGGAAGTCAGTTGGGCCTGAAGCACATTATTCTGGAGAATTTTGCTGACAAGACGGTGTACGTCGTCGGTGACACCTCCCGCTTCTTTGAGTTTATGGCGGATTCTGCGATGGATACCATCCCTGACAGCGCGTACAACAGCGCATTGGCGATCCTGTTGGACTCCGCCACGCCCGCGCTTATCAGCGATGCTCGGTATTCGCTCGCGGCGCGCACTGCCCGCATCGATCACCACATTTACTGCGAGACCTTTACCGACGTTGAGGTGATCGACACCGGCTTTGAAAGCTGCTGCGGTATGATCGCGGCGTTTGCGGTGGAGTGTGGATTGCGTCTCAACACCGCGGCGGCCACCGCCTTGTACACGGGTATGGTCACCGATTCCGGTCGTTTTCGCTATGACAGCACGACGGCGCAAACCTTCCGTCTGGCCGCTGCATTGATGGATGCCGGTATCGACACCAACGAGCTGTATTGCAATCTGTATGCCGACGATTATAAGAGCAAGCTGCTCAAAGCGAAATTCACATTGAAGATCCGCTTCACCCCCAACAACGTGGCGTACATCTACACCACCAAGGAGGAGCTTGCCGAGCTGGGCGTTGACGCGTTTTCCATATCGCGCGGCATGGTGGGTACCATGGCTGATATGAAGGGCGTGAGCATTTGGGTGAACTTCACCGAAAGCGACAGCACCGTGTTGTGCGAGCTGCGCTCCAATCGGTTTAACATCAACCCCGTTGCCGTCAAATACGGCGGCGGCGGTCATCAAAAAGCAAGTGGAGCGTCGGTGGCTGACTACGACACCGCTATGGCGATGCTGAACGATCTGGATGCCCTGCAAGGAGGACTGTCATGAACCGCGCCGTAAAAGAGCAGATACTGCAAGCGATCCACCGCTACGACACCGTTATGCTGTTTCGCCACATTCGGAATGACGGTGACTGTGTCGGTGCCACCAAGGGCTTGAAGCGTATCCTGCAGCTCACCTTCCCCGAAAAGACGATCCTTCTCATCGATACCGAAGCGTCGGACTATCTGGAATTCTTAGGACCGGATGACGGCGAGGTTTCGGACGAGATATATGCCAATGCGCTCGGCATTGTGATCGACACCGCCTCTGAGGCACGTATATCCAACAAGAAATACCTTCTGTGCAAGGAGCTCATCAAGATCGATCACCATATTCCGTTGGAGAACTACGGTGACATCATCTGGGTCGAGGAGGAGCGTTCCTCGGCGTGCGAGATGATCGCTGACTTCTATGCGACCTTCCGTGACATTCTGAAGATCGACAGCGAAGCCGCCACCTACATTTATACCGGTATGGTGACCGATTCCGGCCGCTTCAAGTACGAGGGCGTTACCGGCGATACGCTGCGGAATGCCGCGATACTGTTAGACGTTGGCATTGATACGCAAACGCTGTATGCACACCTGTATCTGGACGATTACGACTATTTGAAATTCAAGGCGCATATCTATCAGAAAATGCAGATCACCGAAAACGGTGTAGCGTACATCCACGTTGACAAAGCCATGCGGGATACGTTCGGCTTGTCCTTGGAGCAGGCCAGTGCCTGCGTTAATAATTTGGATTCTATCCGCGGTGCGATCTGTTGGATGGCGTTCATTGAAAACGACGATGCTGAGCAGTCGATCCGCGTGCGTCTGCGCTCGCGTTTCGTGCAGATCAACCCCATTGCCGAAAAGTATCACGGCGGCGGCCACGCCTGCGCCTGCGGTGCCACGGTGTATAGCAAGGAAGAAATGCAAGCGCTGTTAAACGACGCAGATGCATTCGTAAAAGACTATAAACAAACACACGAGGATTGGTTATGAGAATTCTGATCACAAATGATGACAGCGTCAGTGCTGAGCAGCTGTTGCCACTGATCCGTTGGTTCCGTCGGTTGGGCGAAGTCACCGTGGTCGTCCCTCGCTTTGAGCAAAGCGGTAAAAGTCACGGTATCGAGTTCCACGTTCCCTTCAAGGTGGAACAGCTGCAGCTTGATCCCGAGACCTGCGTTTACGCGGTCGACTCCACCCCTGCCGATTGCGTGCGGTATGCCATTCTCGGCATGGAGCTTCCGTTTGATCTGGTGATCTCGGGCATCAACCGCGGCTTTAACATCGGCGGCGATATTCTGTATTCCGGCACGGTCGCGGCAGTACGCGAAGCGGCACTGCTCGGCGTTCCCGCCATCGCCTTGTCTACCAGTCCGGAATACTATGGCGAGGCCATCTCACACCTACAAGAGATCTGGGACTATCTCGAAGAACATAAGCTGATGGATATCCACAGCACCTACAACATCAATATCCCCCCTGCCCCGCAGGGCATCCGCATCACGCGTCAAGGCGGTCCTTACTATTCCGACACCTTTGATGACGTTGGCGACGGATTTTATCAGGCACACGGGAAATGCGTTTTTGGCTTTCGAGACGATCCCACGCTCGATACCGAAAGCGTGATGTCCGGCTTCATATCCATCATGCCGCTGACCATTGATATGACCGATCACGATATTTACACCAAATTGACTACTTGATAAGGAACACCCCCACGTTGTGGGGGTGTTTTCCGTTTTGTGTAAAAGAAAAACAGCAGTGGATCTCCACTGCTGTTTTTTGGGCTATGTGCTATCAGATCAGGCGCGAACCTTCTTGGTTACTACCAGAGCAGCAGCCGCCAGGATCATCGCCAGGATCGGCAGATAGAGGCTTGTCGCATCGCCGGTAGCCGGGATCTCGATCTTGTCGCCATCGTTGTCTGCATCCTTGTCGGAATCGTCGTCCGCACCGGTATCCGTATCAGTATCAGTATCGGTGTCAGTATCAGTATCGGTATCAGTATCCGTATCCGTATCGGTGTCCGTATCCGTATCGGTATCCTGACCCGGAACGACGCTCTTCAGAGTGCAACCGGAGGTGAACTCGATCGTGCCGTTGTAGTTGGTGATAGTACCGGCAACAGTGATGGTGTCGCCCACCTTCAACGCATCGGCGCCTTCACCCTTCAGGCGATACACAAGCAGCTCTTTCGCACCGTCAGTGCCTTCCACGGAGATGGTCACGGTAATGTTTTTGTAGCCCTCATCGTAAGGAGTGTCGATCTTGGTGATCTTACCGGTGAGAGTCGCCTCATACGGCAAGGAAGCACCGGTCTCGAGAGCGAACGCAGCATCCACGATCTCCTTAGGATCTTCGGGAGCCACAGGAGCCTGGTTCTGGCCCTTTTCGATCGCATCCAGCGAACCGTTGACCAGTTCGATGGTGCCGTTGTAGTTCTTCAGCGTACCGGTGGTGGTGATAGTATCGCCAACCGCCAGCGTGTCAGCGCCGGTGCCCTTGAGACGGAAAACCAGGATCGGCTTCGCGGCGTCAGCACCTTCGACGGTGATAACGACCGAGATGTTCTCATACTCTGAGCTGTATGGAGAGTCGATCTTGGTGATCTCACCCTTCAGGGTGGCCTTGTAGGGCAGTTCCTTGCCGGACTCCAGAGCATACGCTGCATCCACAATATCCTTCACATCGGTCAGAACAACGTAGTTCAGAGCGGGACGGAACATCTGAACCGTGCCGTTGTAGTTCTGGAAGGTGCCGGTCACGGAAATGGTATCGCCGACAACAACCGCCTCCGCGCTGTCGACCGGCAGATACTTCAGCTGAACGGTCTTCAGACCATCAGTGCCTTCCATGGTGGCATTGACGGTCATGTTGCCGTGCTGCTCGCTGTAAGCACCGGTGATCTCGGTGACCTTAGCGGTCATGGTCGCCTGATAGGACAGACTCTTGCCGCTTTCCAGAGCGAAGGCCGCATCAACGATCTCCTTGGGATCGTCGGGAACTTCGACCGCGGTCGTAGACTTGACAACTGCTGTCATCAGGGAGCCAGCGCCGAACTGAACGTTTTCATAGTACTTGGTCAGTTTGCCCACCACGGTGATCGTATCACCGACAGCCAGATCGGCCAGATCGGTGAGCTTCGACTCCTCCGCCGTCAGACGGTAGCACTTCAGTGCCGTACCGTCAACGTCGATGGTCACAGTGATGTTCTTGTAATAACTTGAATACGCTTCGTTGATCGCCGTGATCTCACCGGTGATGGTGGACTCATAGGACAGGGACTGGCCACTTTCCAGTGCTGCCGCTGCTGCGATGTCCTCTGCCGGGGTACCTGCGAATGCGCCGAATGCCATAACCGACAACAGCATGCACACGCAAGCAAGAAGGGTAACTAACTTTTTGCCATGCGATTTCATCTTGGGTTCCTCCTTAATATTTTATTTAACGAAGGTGCATCCGCTATCGAATTCAACTTCGCAATCGCCGGAAGAGTGCTGATAATTTTTGATAACGCCGGTAACTGTGATCACATCGCCGACCTTCAGCGCATCGGCGCCGTCACCCTTCATGCGGTAGCACTTGATCGGCTTGTCATCAAAGCCGGTGACCACGATGGTGACAGTGATGTTGTTGTACTGAGAGCTGTACTCCGTATCCACGGAGATGATCTTACCGGTCAGGCTGCTGGAATACGGAAGCGCTTTGCCGGGTTCCAGAGCGAATGCTGCTTCAATGATCTCGGCCGGATCGGTGGGAACGACCACACCGCCGGACACGCGCTTGCGCATCACACAGCCCTGATCAAACTCGATCGTTCCGTTGTAGTTCTTGATACGGCCGGTAACGGTGATGGTGTCACCACCGGTGACCTTATCAATGCCGGTGCCGGTCAAACGGTAGCACAGCAATTCCTTGCCCGCCACCGTGATGTACACGCTGATGTTCTGGTACGAAGGATCATACGGCGTTTTGATGCCGGAAACCTTACCGGTCAGGGTCACATCGTAGCCCAGATCCTCACCGGAAGACAGCGCAAACGCCGCTGCGACGATCTTTTCGGGGTCGGTCTCCTGCTTGATGGTGGTCTGGCTTGCCACGCGCTTATCCAGCGTGCAGCCAAGATCGAATTCGATCGTACCGTAGTGGCTCTTCAGGGTACCAGTAACGGTCAGCGTGTCGTTCTTGACGATCTTATCCACGCCGTTGCCCTTCAGACGGTAGCACTTGATCGGCTTATCCTCACGGCCGGCAACCTGAATGGTGACCGTGATGTTGTCAAATTCCTCATCGTACGCCTCGTTCACGGCGATGACCTTACCGGTCAGGGTCGCGGTATACGGCAGAGATTCGCCATCTTCCAGAGCATACGCAGCATCCACGATGCCGGTCATGGTAGAAGGAGGCGTAACGGAACCACCACTCGGCTTCTTAGTCGTGGTCGTGGTCGGACCCTTGGTCGTCGTGCCGGAGGGAACGGTGGTGGAAGTGGTCGGATCGTCGGTGCCGGTGGGATCCTGCTCCGGATCTTCCGGATCTTCCGTGCTGCCCGAAATGACCTCGTCCAGCGTGCAGCCGGTCTTGAACTCGACAGAACCGGCGTTGTTGGTGATCATACCGATCACGGTGATGGTGTCGCCGACAACCAGCGCATCGGCGCCCTCGCCCTGCAGACCAACGCACAGGAGAGGCTTATCGGCCATATCGCCGACCTGGATCATCACGCTGATGTTCTTATCCGTTTCGTTCCACGGAGTCTGAATAGCGGTGATAACACCGGTGATGGTCGCCTCGTCCTCCAGGGTCTCCCCTTCGGCCAGCTCATAAGCCTGCTCAACGACCTCAGCATCGGTCAGACCGCTGACGATGATACCCTTTACCATATAGTTGAAGTTGGCAGACTCGGTCTTGCCGTCCTTATCCTTGACGGTAGCGGTAGCAGTAAATTCGATATCCTCTTCCGGAAGGTCGGGAATATCGATCTTCACACAGTTAGCGGTCTCCGATTCGCTGATCTTTACCGAATCGGAAGCGCCCTTGACGACCGTTACCGTCCAGGTGACGGTGTAGCTGACACCGTCAACGGTGACTGTTGCCAGAACATCCTTGTCAGCGAGAAGCTCTACGACCTCATCCTTGCTGTCCGGCTGGTACATATTGACCAGATACGCTTTGGCATTGGCAAGATCGCTGCCGGTCGCCGGCGGGGTTTCGCTCTTCTTGCTGCAGCCCGCAAAAAGGGGCAGCATCATGAACAAGCAGAGCAGGATCGCAATAAACTTTTTCATACGTTAAACTCCCTCCACTTTTATTCGTACACGGTAATATCCGCGGCCGAGAACACCTTGATCTGATACGATCCGCTGAAATAATCCACGATACCTACCACGTCGATCACCTTGCCGAAGTAATCTGCCTCGGTCAGCATTGTGCCGTTGTCATCGTACAGGACGATGGTACGAACATCGACGATCGTACCGTCAGCATCGCAGGTCAGCGTCATCGCGCCATCCGATTCGCCACCGTTATTGGTGGTATACGCACTGATAACGCGCAAGTTCTTGAGTCTTACCGAGGTGCTCATTGCCAGCTCTGCGTATTTGAACGACTTGAGCTCGGTCTCCTCCCCTGTCAGGTCGGTATCAACCTCGATCTCCATACTGCCGTTAAGAAGAACATCAGCGGTAACCTCAACGTTGGAGGCCTGATGACCGGAGCTGATCAGGATAGTGTTGCTGGGATCCTTCGGCTTGAACTCACGGTAGCTGAGGCCGGATACCTGCCACGTGCCGCCCGTCTCATAATAGGTAACGGTACCGACAACGCGAACGCGGTTTCCGATGGCCAAAATGTTCAGCAGTTCACCGGTCTCATACCCGTAATACACCGACATACCGTAGTACATATCGGTCTCCGCATCGTAGTTTTCCACATACACGGAGTTGTTGTTGTTACGGGTCACAACGCCCTCAAAAGCGACCTTGGCGTTATCGTACAGCGAGATATTGGTCCGCAATTCCTTGAGGTCCAGCTCATACGCATCGCCATAGAAGAAGTCGGGGTCGTTCTCACCGGAGAACACGTGCAGTTTTTGAGTCTTCGCCTGCTGGAATGCATTCGATGCCGCCTGGCCGTACCGATCCGCGGTGGTGCCGCAAGAGATGGACAAACCGTTCTGGATAAGCTCCAGATTCAAGCAGCGGTAATCGGTGGCATCCGCCGGTTTGTACCACACCCAGACCAGATAGCGGCCGCCGGTGGAATCAACATTCCAGTTGCTGTTATCGGACTCCACGATGATCGAGGAAGCACCGGACAGCTTCTCCTTGGTAAAGGTGGAAGCCTTTTTGCCCCATTCTTCGATCTTACCGGTGGACTCCGGAGTGTTCACGCCCATATAACGGGCTTTCAGCACGCCGTCCGCGCTGATGCTTTCCGGAACATAAAAGTGGGTAGTGTCACCGTCGATATAGCTCTTGACGGTAACCTCCTGCTTTTTAGTGTCCGAATCCATATTCAACTTGGTCTGTGCCACATAATCGACCGTTGAGGCCGCGCCGGCATCGCCGGTTGGAGCAGTAGGTGCCTTGTCCTGACAGCCTGCGAAACAACAAACTGTCAAGCACAGCACCAACAGCAACGATAGTAGTTTCACATTACTTTTCATAATCGTACCCATTAGTATTCACACTCGTCGATCGCGTCTTCAAAAGCGGTATTGATCAAGCTGTCCACCGTGCCTCCGCTCGGCACCTCACCGCTCAAGCACTTGAGCAGCAACGCACCTACCTGCGCACGGGCCGTGGACGAGCCGTTGAACGCGGGAGACACGAAATAATCGTCACGTCCGTCGATACCGACCTGCACGCACTTGGCAACAAGATACTCATAACCGTTGCCCTTCTCAAGCCAAGCGGCATAGGTCTCGTTCTCAGTCACCGACTTCAGCACCGGCATATAACCGGAAGCCATCGAGAACTCCGCCTGGAAATCAACGTTGGTGCAGAGAAACTTGACGAACAACCAGGAAGCCATGACCTGCTGGTCGGTAGTATCCTTGCCCTTGAGGATGCACAGGCTGGGACCCTGAGAAATAACCTTGCGGTTGCTGTTGCTGTACTGCGGGATGGGAGCAACACCCACCTCAAACGCGAAGCTGCCGTCCGTGGTGTCGTTGTTGGACATCTGGTAGGAAGCACCGCCGGAGGAACCGACACACATATAGCAACGCGTATCCGTCGTCTCAACAAACAGGTTGGAGGTATAGCTGCCGTACAGTTCCTGAGTCGTGAAATAGCCCTTCTGATAGTACTCGCGCAGCTCCTTCACAAACGCCTTGTTCTTGTCGTTGTTGAAGAGATACTCGCCACCGTTTTCCGCACTGGTGTAGCCGGTACCCATCTGCTCGCAGAGGGTGATAAACCAGTTGTCTTCAGCATCGTAGCCCAACGGGTAGCAGGTCGGATCGATCTTCAGGATCTTATCGCAGGTATCCCACAGCTCTTTCCACGTCGTGGGAACGCTCAGGTTGTGCTTTTCAAAGAAAGTCTTGTCGTAGTACAGAACCTCCGTGGACTTGCTCAAAGGCATGGTATACATCTGGTTGTCGCCGTACGCAAGGCCTTCATTATAATAGCTGGTAATGAAATCCTTTTTCTGCGCATCGGTCAAACCAAGTCTCTCGTTCGTGCCTTTGATAACAAAATCACTGGCGATCAGGTTGTCCAGCACAACGACCGACTTGGCAATGTTGTACATCGCCACGTGATCGGGATAGCAGTACGCAATGTTGGGCTGCGTGCCGCCGGCGATCTCGGTGTTGATCTGGCCGTTGATATCAGACCAACCGCCTGCCGACTGATGGGTGATCTTGATGTTCGGATAGATCTTGTTAAACTCCGCAATGTAGGTATCGAGAACACCCTGGAGCTTAGCACCCATCGTATGGGTAAAGGTGATGCTGACTTCCTTGGTTGGATCAAAGCCTTCCGGCGGAACGACGAACGCGTCCGTCGTATTCTCCACCTGAGAGCAACCGCTCATCGAGAACATACCAACCAGCAGGACCAGCATCGTAAGAATTGCTACGAGTCTTTTACGCATAGCTGATTTCATTCCTTTCTTTCTCTAATATAACAGACAATAACAGTCTATTATCCCTTAATACCGCTGCGGCTCACCCCGGACATAATGTACTTACGCAGGCAGAGGAACACGAGAAACAGCGGGGCGGAAACGATGGCTACTGCGGCCATCTGGACCGGATAGTTCGCCTGACCGGACGTATCGGTAAAGGCGTTGCGCAAACCGTTGGTGATCATCTGGTGAGCGTCGTCGTTAGCGACCAACTTGGGCCAGATGTACGAGTTCCACGCGCCCATCATCTTAAGGATCGTGATGGAGATCAGCGTGGGCAATGCCAGCGGGATCATGACCTTCCACAGATACTTCAGATCCGAAGTACCGTCCACCTTGGCGGCGAGATACAGCTCGTTGGGGATCTGCATAAAGTTCTGGCGAAGCAGATAGATGTAGAACACACTCACCAAAAACGGAACGATCAGTGCCGTGAAGGTGTGCATCCAGCCGAGTTGGTTGATGGTGATATAGTTGGTGATGGTAAACAGCTCACCGGGAATCATCATCGTGGCCAACAGCGCACCGAACAACGTTTCCTTCCCCTTAAACTCCAGGCGGGCAAAGGCAAACGCCGACAACACGGTGATGACGAGGCTCAACAGGGTGGAAACGATACCGACGTAGAGGGTGTGCATAAACAAGTCACCCAGCTTGGCGGTGGTGAAGGCTTCCACGTAGTTGCCGTACATCATCTGGCGCGGCCAGAAGGTGGGAACTGCCTGGCGGTATTCCGCCAGCGTCTTGAGAGACGAAATGATCATCCAATAGAAGGGGAACAAAACGATCAGTGCCATAATGAGCAGGAAGGCATAGGTCAACGTCTTGACCAGGATCCGTACGACCTTCTGTCCTGCGGACACCTTTTGAATATCCTTTTCCTGCATAACATTGATAACAGAATTGTTAGACATACGCAGCACCTCTCAATAATGGACGCGCTTCTTGATGACCTTATTGTTGATTAAGGTAACAACAAGAATGATCGCGAACAAGATCAGTGCCGCCGCACTGGCACGTCCCTGACGGTCACGCTCCAATGCGTCATACACGAAGCCGACCATCGTATTCAAGCGACCGGCATCGTCTGCCGGGCCCATTTTTTCACCGAAAATGCCGATGATGCTGGAATACTCCTTGAAACCGCCGATAAAGCCGGTGATGATAACGTAAGCCAGCATCGGCGACAGCAGCGGGATCGTGATACGGGTCAACACACGACCGCGGGGCGTACCGTCCACCTTGGCAGCATCGTAATACTGCTTGTTGATGCTCTGCAAGCCGCCAAGCAAGATCAAAATCTTGAACGGCAAGGCGTTCCAGACGATATAAATGATCATAACGACCATGTTGGCTATGTACGACGAACCGGCGTTGATCCAGTTGATAGGCTCACCGCCAAAGAACTGAATGACGTTATTGATGATGCCCCAGGTATCCGCCACTGCATTTCCCTGCTTGAGGCCGACGATGTTGAACATCGCGGCGAACACCATACCGATGGCGATCGAATTGGTGACGTACGGCAGGAAGAAGATGGTCTGCAGCGTTTTCTGCAACGGTTTGATCGAATTGAGAGCGACCGCGATGAGTAGAGCCAGGATCGTGGAGATCGGCACCGTTGCCACGCACAGGATCGCCGTGTTCTGCAGGCACTGCAGGAACTTTTTATATTCGATGACCTTAACAAAGTTATCAATGCCGAATTCAAAGGTGGCACCGCCGATGGCTGCCATATTTCCGTAGCCTTCCATAAAAGCCATTCTCAAGGTGTTAAAGATCGGCCAAACGGTAAACACAAGCAGCAGAACGATGGCGGGAGACAGATACAGCCACGCCTTCCATTGTTGCTTATTATCAACCATGTTGCTTCACCTCGAAATAAAGCCGCTCCTCGGTTTCTTTGTTGAAGAGGAAGAATTTATGGGGCTTGATGGCATAACGGATCGTTTCTGCGGTGGTATCGATGGAGATATCCGAACTGATGATCGCACGAACGACCGGCGTCTGCGCAGCCTCGTGGGTCGATACGACGCTGGCGTCGCGGCCCATGATCTCTACGTTGCTGAGACGGCACTCCAGCACGCCCTGCGGATCCGGCTCGATACCTTCGGGGCGAATACCGATGTACACGTCTTGGTCCTCTACCCCGTCGATCTCCATAACTGCCTGCCCGCCGATGTACACCTTGCCGGCGCTGACCTTACCTTCAAGCACATTGATCGGCGGTGTGCCGAGGAATTTGGCAACGAACAGATTTTTCGGATCGTCGTACACCTCCTGCGGCTTGCCGATCTGCTGCACCACGCCCAGCTTCATAACCACGATGACATCCGAAATGGACATCGCTTCCTCCTGGTCGTGAGTAACGAACACGGTGGTGATGCCGGTCTCCTTCTGGATACGGCGGATCTCTTCACGGGTCTGCAGGCGCAGACGTGCATCCAGATTGGAAAGCGGCTCGTCCAAAAGCAGCACACGGGGCATCTTGACCAGCGCACGTGCGATCGCCACGCGCTGCTGCTGACCGCCCGACAGCTCACTGGGCTTTCTGTCCATCAGTTCATCGATCTGAACCAGTCTGGCAGCCTCCTGAGCGCGATCAAGCATTTCCTGCTTGGAAAGCTTGTCCTTACCCTTCAGGTTCTGCAAGGGGAACAGAATATTTTGCTTGACCGTCATGTGCGGATACAGCGCATAGTTCTGGAACACCAGACCGATACCGCGGTTTTCCGTGGAAAGCTCGGTTACGTCGTCCTCACCGAAGAAGATCTTACCGCTGGTGGGCTTCTGCAGACCGCTGATCATATACAACGTGGTGCTTTTGCCGCAGCCCGAGGGGCCCAACAGACCGACGAGTTGTCCGTCCGGGATCTCAAACGTGAAATCGTTGACCGCGACCACTTCTTTATTGGCTTTTTTATCACGGCTGGGGAAGATTTTTGTTAGATTTTGCAGTACAACTTTCATACGGATTCCCTCTCATTATGAAATTTCTTTTGCTTTGGACGATCAATTGTATTCACTTTTAGCCGCCTGTTCGGCGTGGAGTGCCTTTTTATATTCGATCAGCTGCTCGCGGTTCTTAAAGATCCGCTGGCTCGCTATATCCACCGTGACTGTACCGGCCATCACATCGTGCAGCAACGAATTGGTACGCGAGGCACACAGGCAAACAAGCTCTGCCACTACCAACGCCAGCAGGACAAGCGCGCCGACGATGCCGATGGAATTGAAAAATATCATGATAATGATGTACAAGGGGATCATCAGCTCAAATACGAATTTTCCAAGCACGGTACGCACAAAGAGCTGCACGTTGCGGATCTCGATCCCCTCGATGTGCATAACACCGATACCAAATATCTTTTTGCCCAGGGTCTGTCCGTTGCCAAAAAACAACGGAACGATAAAATCGATCACCAGTACGCCGATCAGCACCGAGAGCGTCAGGATCAGTATCGTGAGGTTGATGAGCATATTGTAGGCGTAGAGCACTGTCTCATCGCTGTTGATCGCTTTCTGCGCATCGTTGTAATTCTGTCGCTGCTGCTCGGACAGCTCCTCATATTGTTGTTCGGTGATCTGGAATTCCACACCGTACTCGGTCTCGTACTTAACGTACGCATCGTTCACCGTGTCCATATACCCATCGTAACCGAATACCGAGGAGAGCAGCGCCGCCAGACCTACGGCGATGATGCTGAGCAGAATACCGTCGAAGATGGCGGCAATGATCCGTTTCCCCAGGCTGGCCTTTTGTAGATCGTTCATCCTGTTTTCAAGCCTCCCGCCCTGATTTTCACCGCAGATCAAACACACAACTTCTGACGGATCCGCTGCACGGCTTGCTCGCAGTCATCAAAAATAACGGTATAGTCGCACACCTCGGCGTTGCGGGTCTCCGCAGAGATCGCAAGCAGTCGGTTGGTCTTATCCTCGATCGAGCAATCCTTCTTCAAAATAGCCGTGATAAGCTCTTTTTTATCGCGTTTAACGTAGATCGTGGTCACGTTGGGAAAGCGGGTCTTCAACGCCATAGCGCCGCAAATATCCATCACTGTCAGCACGCGCTTACCGCTCGCCAGGATCTGCTCCACATCTGCCATACGGGAACCGTAGGAGTGATGCGCATAGGTGGTGGACTCAAACAGCTCGCCATTATCCGACATGCGGCGGAACGTCTCGGCATCGACAAAATGATACCCACTGTTTTTCTTGCGGCACACCGTCTCATCGGTGGTGTAGCTGACCAGCTTTTCAAAGGACGGCACTTCACGGAGAAGCTCGTGAGCAATGTCATTCTTTCCGCTGCCCGAGGGTCCCACCAGAACCAGAATATCCGGACACTCCGTGACGTGCTGCTCCGGCTTGGTGCTGTAGCTGTCGGCAATGATCTCAACCAGCTTCAGGAACTCGTCGTAGTTATTCACCGCCAGCACGCCGGTCGCCTCACTGTTCCATGGACGGCGCATCAGGATCGGGTAGGCCGCATTGGAATTCAGCACGTTGTGCATACCGTCGTCAAACAGGATATCCACATCAATGAGATCCTTGCGGGAACCCATCAAGATATGATCCTTCGGGATCTCGGGGAACTCCTGCAGGATCCGCTGAAAACGCAGGCTCATATATTCCGGCCAGACAGCCGTGGTGACAAAGATCTCTGTCATCTGTGACAGCTTTTTCACAAACTCCCGCGCGCCGGCGATCGGCGGCTGGTTGACAAAAAAATCCGGGTCATCCATAAACTCAAAAATAGCATCCGAGCGCGTGCCGGTTCTTCCCCACCGATTGACCTCATGAATGGTCAGCGGAGGATCGAACTTGTATTTTTCATTTGCCAGATGTATGGCATACGGCACGCACTCCAACAGGAGATCGTCCACATCCAACGCCGTGGAAAGTCGAAAACTTCTTTTCATATATCGGTAACTCTCTTTCAGTTAGTCAGCCCGGAAAACGCCATTGTAAGACGATCTTATACTTCACGTAATCATACATTATGTATAATAGTACAAAAGCAGAAAAAGTGCAAGCCTATTTTTGAATATTTTGCTACATTTTTGTCGAGGTAAATCTACTCTTGTCATTCCCTTTTTCGAGTAGTATAATATAGATATCTATAAATAACATTTCTTTTTTTGAACGCACATCCATTTTCGTGAATACAAAATTTCAGAAGTAGATCGGTGATCAATATGAAACGAATTACAGCATATATTTTAGCTTTCTTGCTCTGCGTTTGCCTGCTGAGCGGATGCCGCTCAAAGGAAGCGACCGGCGGCTGTCAAAAGCACGCAGACGCGGATAACAACGGCGTTTGCGACCAGTGCCAAGTCTCTCTCTTCATCTATTTCGATCTGTATGCCATTAACGGCTCACCGACCGATACCGACCGCCTCGCCACCTACCTCAACGGTGCTCGTGAGACGGATCGAAACACGATGCTTCTCTCCACGGGCAATCTTTGGAACGGTTCATCTTACACAGAATCGATCGGGTGGATGAACGAGCTTGATTTTACTGCAGCGGCTATCGGCGAACACGACTTTGGAAGCGGAGAACAACTCATCGAGCAAGCAAGTGCGTCAGCAGAGTTCCCTTTTTTGGCAATCAACGTCTATGACCGTGAGACCGATAAGCGCGTTCCCTACTGCTCCCCTTCGCTCCTCGTTGAGGGCGATGGTATACAAATCGGCATCATCGGCGCGGTCGGCGATTGCTACGACGCCATCCCGGAAAGCCACTGTGATGAGGTGTACTTTAAGACAGGTGATGAACTCACCGCCCTGATAAAAGCCGAAGCGGACAGCCTGCGCTCGCGCGGTGCGGATTTCATTGTTTACCTCCTGCACGACGGCTACGATCGCAGCTATACCGGCTCTGTCCAAAAGGTGAAAGCAGACCAGATTGCCGGATATTACGACGCGGTGCTTTCCGACGGCTACGTTGATCTGGTCTTTGAGGGCGGCACGGCTCAGTCCTATCGCCTGCAGGACGGACACAACGTCTACCACCTGCAAAATGCTCAAACTGTCGATGGCGTCTCGTATGCGCAGATCGCTGTTAATATCGCGACCGGCGCGGCCGACGTGCGCACTGCCAAGCTGATCGACATTACCGCCCCTCCGGTCGAAAGCAAGCCCTCATCGCAAGGGACAAGTACCACGCCCTCAAAAGGTACCTCTGCTCAATCGGGTAGCAAACCGCAAAGCGGCACGACCACCCGACCGACGAGTGGCAGCACTCCCCCATCCACCTCTTGCAAAGGGCATAAGGACGATAACAATGACGGCGTTTGCGACCTGTGCTACACCTCCGTCCTCGTCTATTTTGATTTTTATTCCATCAACGATCTCCACGGCAAGTTTGCCGATGCCGACAGCCACATCGGTGTGGATGAGCTCACGACCTACTTGAAAAACGCCCGAGAAACCGACGAAAATGCCGTGTTCCTCTCCGCGGGCGATATGTGGCAGGGCAGTTCCGAGTCAAACCTTACCAAGGGACAGATCATCACCGACTGGATGAACGAATTGGACTTTACCGCAATGTCCCTCGGCAACCACGAATTTGACTGGGGCGAGGAATATATTGAAACTAACGAGGATTTTTCCGAATTCCCGTTCTTGGCGATCAACGTCTACGATCGCGAGACGAACGCCCGCGTTGATTATTGCGCTCCCTCGGTCATGGTAGAGGGCGACGGCATCCAGATCGGCATCATCGGTGCGATCGGCGATTGCTACTCCTCCATCGCGGTCGATAAATGCGACACCGTGTATTTCAAGGTAGACAATGAGCTGACTTCGCTTGTAAAAGCAGAAGCGAACAGCCTTCGTGCGCGCGGCGCTGACTTTATTGTTTACGTCCTGCACGACGGCTATGGCAGCACCCAGACCGGCGCGGTCAAGCAGGTGACCTCGTCTCAGATATCCTCGTATTACGATACGTCGCTTTCCAACGGCTATGTGGACCTCGTGTTTGAGGGACACACCCATCAGGGATATCGACTTCAGGATGAGTACGGCGTGTATCATCTGCAGAACCGCGGCGATAACAAGGGCGGTATCTCGCACGTGGAGATCGCGATCAATGCGGTGACAGATGATTCCTCAGTCAGCACCGTAGAGCTTGTAAACAGCAGCCAATATCAGTACCTGAACGACGACCCGCTGGTTGAAGAGCTGTTAGAGAAATACGAGGATCAAGTCTCTCTCGGTAACGAGGTACTCGGCTACAACGCGGCGAAGCGCAACAGCACCTACCTACGTCAGCTAATGGCCGATCTGTACTATCAATTTGGTGTTGAAACCTGGGGCGACAATTACGATATCGTTCTCGGCGGCGGCTTTATCAACGCCCGCAGCCCATACAATCTGTCAGCCGGCAACGTGACGTACTCGCACGTGCAATCCCTCTTTCCCTTTGACAATCAACTGACACTGTGCTCGATCAAAGGATACGATCTGCGCAGCAAGTTCTTTGAAACGAAAAACTCCGACTATTTTATTTCCTATGGCGATTACGGAAGCCGTGTCCGCCAAAGCATCAGCAACAATGCTACCTATTACATCATTGTCGATTCCTACACTGCCAATTACTCACCAAACCGCCTGACGATCATCGAGGAATATGACGCGACCGTTTTCGGACGCGACCTGCTTGCCGACTATATCCAAAACGGCGGCCTCTCTTAACACATACGTAAAGCAGCGAAGGCACAAACGGAAATCCGTTTGTGCCTTCGCTTTCTTATTATCGATCAAGATATAGTGAAGTTTGGCTATGCCAAGTGAAGTTATGCCTGCAGCATAGTGAAGTTGCTCCTTCGGAGCAGTGAAGTTAAGTGTGCTACTCACGCCCGCAGGCACTTCACGATGCGAAGTATCGCTTCACGCACCGAAGGTGTGCTTATCGTGCCGCAAGGCACACTTGGTTCAAAAAAGACCACATTTGTCTTATTGGACAAATGTGGTCTTTTTCGTGGCGCGCCCGAAGGGGGATGTACAGTGCGAACGTTCCTTCTCGTCTTTTCGTTTCGGTACAGTGCGGCCGGGCGCATAAACGCGACGGCCTAAAAACAGTCCTCCGGACTGTTTTCTTTACGGCCTTTCGAGTCCCTCCGGGCAAAAAAGAAAAATACGGACACCGCTTTTGCGGTGTCCGTATTTTTGGCGCGCCCGAAGGGACTCGAACCCCTGACCTCTTGATTCGTAGTCAAGCACTCTATCCAGCTGAGCTACTGGCACATATATGGCGGAGAGCAAGGGATTCGAACCCTCGATACGCTTTTAATAACGTATACTCGCTTAGCAGGCGAGCGCCTTCAGCCTACTCGGCCAACTCTCCATGTTATCGTATCGGGGCGAGGGGCACATGGCGGAGAGGGTGGGATTCGAACCCACGGAACCCGCAAA
>JAZNKN010000024.1:0-17150 GCA_045578625.1 Acutalibacteraceae bacterium
TCCACACCGACCTCCACCACCGTGGTGGAAACCAACAGCGACAGCCGTCCTTCGGAAAAGTCGCGCATGACCTGATCTTTGTCCTTGGTTTTCATTTTCCCGTGGAGCAGTCCCACGGTATAGCCTTTGAAGGGGCCGCTCGCCAACTCGCGGGCATACGCCTCGGCGGCTACGAGGTCGGTCTCGCCTTCCTCGACCAAGGGGCAGACGACGTACGCTTGCCGCCCCTCATCCAAAAACTTGCGCACATAACCGTAAGCGCGTTCGCGCTTGGCGGTATCAATGGCGTAGGTCTCGATGGGGGTACGCCCGGGCGGCAATTCGTTAAGAACCGATACGTCCAGATCACCGTATACCATCAGGGCGAGGGTGCGGGGGATGGGGGTCGCAGACATGACCAACAGATGCGGGTGTGCTCCCTTAGCAGCCAGTGCCGCACGTTGACGTACACCGAACCGATGCTGTTCGTCGGTGATGACAAGACCTAACGCGGCAAACTGCACCGATTCGGACAGCACCGCGTGTGTGCCGACGAGCAGCTGACATTCGCCGCTTTCGACCTGCTCCAGTATTTCACGCTTTTGCGTTTTGGTGAGCGAGCCGGTGAGCAGCCCGACACGGACGTTCGGCTTGTCCGCAAACAGACGCTGCAGCGAGGCTTGATGCTGCCGCGCGAGTATCTCGGTAGGTGCCATCATCACGCACTGCCAACCGTTGCGGATAGCGGTGTAAGCAACACACGCCGCAACAGCGGTCTTGCCGCTGCCGACGTCGCCCTGCAACAGCCGATTCATCGGTGTGGAACGGCGCATATCTGCCACACAATCGGCCACGGCACGCTGCTGCGCACCGGTCATTGTAAAGGGGAGAGAGGAGCAGAAATCGGCGGTATAGTCGTTATGGATGCGCACAGCGGTCTCTGCCAAACTACGCCCCTTAATACCGAGCAGCCCCAATTGCAGCAGCAGTAATTCTTCGAACACCAACCGCCGTCGAGCGGTCTCCAATGCCTCACGGTCGGTGGGGAAGTGGATGTTGCCCAGTGCATAGCGGCGCGTACACAACCGCTGCTCGCGACGCAGGGCATCCGGCAGGATATCACGGTCAAGTACCGTGTCCAACTCCAACAGTGCCGCTGCGGTGATCTTTTCCAGATACCGCGAGGTAAGTCCCGCGGTGAGCGGATAAATGGGGCGAATGCGTGCGCCGGTCTCCTCAGGCTCAATGAGTGGTGAGGACATCTCCGGCGTTCTGCCGCCGGTGACCGTGCCGAACAGCAGATAGCGCTGACCGGGTTTGATCTTTTGAGCGGCATAGGGATTGTTGAACAGTGTTACACGCAGGACCGAGGAGGCATCCGCCACAGAGAAGGTAAACAGCGACAGCCCTTTGCGGACCCGCCGTTCTACCGGTGCCGACAGTGCCGTGCCGCGTACGCAGCAGGTCTCACCGCGCGGCGCATCCGCAATGGAAACGACCGCGGACCAGTCCTCGTACTGGCGCGGATAATGTGACAGCAGATCACCGACGGTGTGAATCCCCAGACGAGCCAGCATCGCCGCCCGTTTTTCACCCACACCCTTCAGATATTGCACCGAGGTGTCGATCGTCAGCATAAGCCTCCTCCTTTCCGCTTTCTAAAAACAGCCGATAACGACCGCAGGGGCGTCATCGGCTGTTTTGGCAATTTATTTATTCGATCGAGATGAAGTAGTAGTAGACCGGCTGACCGCCGTCGATCACGGTGATCTCAATATCGTTGCCGAAACGTGCTTCCAGCGCCGCCTTGAGTGCATTTGCCTTTTTCTCGCTAACGCCCTCGCCATGGATGATGGTGATGAAGGACACACCCTTGCCGGACAGGCGGCGGGCGTTGACCATCGTTTTGGTCAGCTTCATAGCGGCGTGCTGCAGATCGTTATCGGTGAAGGACAGCTTGCCGTTATCCAGCGCCAGAATATCGCCCTCGTGGATGTTGCGGCCTTCATAGTCGCTGTCACGCGCGGCGAAGGTCACCGAACCGGTGGAGACGTTGTCTGCCGCTTTCATCATTGAGGTCAGGTTATCCTCCACGCCGGCATCGGGATCAAAGCCGAGCATAGCGGAGATGCCCTGCGGGATGGTGCGAGTGGGCAGCACGTGGACCTCACGGTCGGCCAGCGGGATGGCCTGCTCAGCGGCAAGGATGATGTTCTTGTTATTGGGAAGAACGTAAACCACCTTGGCCGGCGTGGCCTCGATAGCACCGAGAATGTCATCGGTCGAGGGGTTCATGGTCTGACCGCCGGAAACTACCTGCTGGCAACCAAGATCGGTAAACAGCGACTGCAGACCGTCACCGGCCGCTACTGCGACAAAACCGAACTCTTCTTCCGGCTCGGCACGCTCAAGAACGGGAGGCGCGTCGGCTTCGGGCTCATCCACCCAACCGGCGTTCTCGTGCTGGATACGCATATTCTCGACCTTCACGGTTTCAAACTGACCGTATTCCACACCCTTGGACAGCGCTTTGCCGGGATCGTTAGTGTGTACGTGTACTTTAATGATCTCATCGTCATCCACCACAACGACACAGTCGCCGATGGATTCCAGATAAGCACGCAGCTTGAGCGGCTCCTTGGTGCAGTTCTTGTCACGCGCTACGATGAACTCGGTGCAGTAGGTGAACTTGATATCCGCTTCAAACGAGCCGGCCGCACTGACCTTGCGCTCGGAAGCGGAGGGAGCGGCAGCCGCAGAGGTATCGCCCTCCACAATGGGTTCTCCACGGAACACAGCCTGCATAGCACGGAAGATGATGCACAGGCCCTGACCGCCGGCGTCTACCACGCCCGCCTTTTTCAGCACAGGCAGCAGCTCGGGGGTGCGCTGCAGCGAAGCGTCCGCTTCGGCACAGACAACTTCCCACACGGTCTCCACCGAGGAGTCCGTAGCACCGGCTTCCACACCCTTTTCCGCCGCTTCACGCGCGACGGTGAGGATCGTGCCTTCGGTGGGCTTCATTACGGCCTTATACGCAGCTTCCACACCGATCTTCAAAGCAGCAGCCAGATCGGCACCGGTAGCCTCGGTCTTGCCCTTGAGGCCCTTGGAGAAGCCGCGGAACAAGAGCGACAGAATAACGCCGGAATTGCCGCGCGCACCGCGCAGCAGCGCGGCCGAGGCGGTATCTGCGGTCTCACTGACCGTGGGGTTGCTCAAACGAGACAGCTCCCGGGCGGCGGCAGAGATCGTCATAGACATATTCGTGCCGGTATCACCGTCGGGAACGGGGAAGATGTTGAGTTCGTCGACCTCCTGCTTGCGCAGAGACAGGGCGTTTGACGCCGAGATCATGGCGTCGCGCAGTTGTTTACCTTGAATCAAACATAGCACTCCTTTTCGGGGGCGCGGGTATATCACCCGGCAGCCGCAGACATTATTCGGACTTCATACCGTCGATATACACGTTTACCCGCTTGACGGACAAGCCGGTGGCTTCTTCAACCGTATAGCGCACCTTGTTGACGATGCTCTTGGAGATCTCGGCAATGTTCATACCGTAGATGACGCAGATGTGCAGATCCACGACCAGCTTGCTGTTTTCGCTGCGGACGCGGATACCCTCATCGCCGAAGGTGCGGCGGAAAAAGATGGAACGCAGACCCTGCCGCGTGCCACTCTTCACCATGCCGGCGACACCGTAGCAGGAAGAAACGGCGTTGCCGATCAGGTAGGCGAAATAGTCCTGAGAGATCTCGATAGTTCCCAGGTGGTTTTCAATACGGATCATAGGTCAACACACCTTTCTGTGCATGAAATACAACACAATTCTTACGATAGCGGCAGACATACTACCACATAATCAGTGATATTATAGCGCATTTTTGCCAAATAATCAAGAGGAAAAGACAAGGTTTGGTAAAAATGATAAAGCATTGACAAAAGCTGGTGGTTTGCCTTATAATAAAGTTTAACTATATTAAGGAGTGAACTACTATGGGCGATACTTTGGCACAGAAACTGATTCGTTCGCATCTGGTCTCCGGTGACATGACGATCGGCGAGGAGATCGGACTGAAGATAGACCAGACTCTGACGCAGGATGCGACAGGTACGATGGCGTATCTGGAATTTGAAGCAATGGGCGTACCGCGTGTGCGTACCGAGCGTTCGGTGGCGTACATCGACCACAACACGCTGCAGACCGGTTTTGAAAACGCAGACGATCACCGGTATATCCAGACGGTCTGCAAAAAGCACGGCTTGTATTTCTCACGCCCGGGTAACGGCATCTGTCATCAGGTGCATCTGGAACGGTTCGGCATTCCGGGTAAAACGCTGATCGGCTCGGACAGTCACACCCCCACCGGTGGCGGCATCGGTATGCTGGCCTTTGGTGCCGGCGGTCTGGACGTCGCGGTAGCGATGGGCGGCGGTACGTATTATATCACCATGCCGAAAATGGTGCGTGTTAATCTGCACGGCAAGCTGCAGCCGTGGGTCGCGGCCAAGGACGTGATCCTGGAGGTGCTGCGCCGTATGAGCGTCAAGGGCGGCGTCGGCAAGATCGTGGAGTACGGCGGCGAGGGCGTGGCCACGCTGTCGGTTCCGGAGCGCGCGACCATTACGAATATGGGTGCGGAGCTTGGCGCTTCCACCTCGATTTTCCCGTCGGATGACGTGACGCGTGCGTTTATGAAGGCGCAGGGTCGCGAAGCGGATTGGGTCGCTCTGCAGCCCGATGCCGACGCGGTCTACGATGAAGTGATAGACATTGACCTCAACGCATTGACGCCGTTGGCGGCGTGTCCGCATTCGCCGGATGCGGTGCGTCCGGTGGCAGAGATCGCCGGTATTCCGGTGGATCAGTGCTGCATCGGCTCTTGCACCAATTCCTCGCTCATGGATCTACTCAAGGTGGCGGCTATTTTGAAAGGTCGCACCGTGCATCCGAACGTCAGCCTGTCGATCGCGCCCGGTTCCAAGCAGGTGTATACGATGCTGGCGGAGAACGGCGCGTTGGCGGATCTGATCGCCGCCGGTGCGCGTATTCTGGAATGTGCCTGCGGTCCCTGCATCGGTATGGGTCAGTCGCCCAACTCCGGCGGCGTGTCGCTGCGTACCTTTAACCGCAATTTTGAGGGACGTTCCGGTACGGCAGACGGTCAGGTGTACTTAGTCAGCCCGGAGGTCGCCGCCGTGTCGGCGTTGACCGGCGTGCTGACCGATCCCCGCACCTATGGGGAGTCGGTTTCCGTGACGATGCCCGAAACCTTCCGCATTGACGATAATATGATCGTGCCGCCCGCTCCCGAAAGTGAGATGGATCAGGTGACTATCGTGCGCGGCCCGAATATCAAGCCCTTCCCCAAGACGCAGCCGTTGGACGCGACGATCGAGGCCAAGGTGCTGCTCAAGGTTGGCGACAACATCACGACCGACCACATTATGCCGGCCGGTGCTAAGATCCTGCCGTTGCGTTCCAACATCCCGGCGAT
This sequence comes from Acutalibacteraceae bacterium, assembly GCA_045578625.1. Taxonomy (GTDB): domain Bacteria; phylum Bacillota; class Clostridia; order Oscillospirales; family Acutalibacteraceae; genus RGIG3009. The sequence continues at coordinate 5,481 of JAZNKN010000024.1, forward strand.
CTCGGAGCATTGCTTTGTGCGCTGCGACCCCGAATTTCCGGCTCGCTGCCATAAAGAGGGCGCCGGCATCGTGATCGGCGGCTCGAACTACGGTCAGGGCAGCTCGCGTGAACACGCGGCGCTGGCACCGCTGTACCTCGGTATCCGCGCCGTGGTGGTGAAGTCGTTTGCCCGTATCCACGCGGCAAACCTCATCAACGCCGGTATTCTGCCGCTGACCTTTGCCGACGAGGCGGATTATGACCGCATCTCGCTGTACGACAAATTGACATTGCCGGATGTGCGCCGCCGCATTCAGAACGGTGAGGCACTGGTGCTGAAGAACGAGACCACCGGCGAGGAGTATGCGCTGAACGCCGTTTTCTCCGAGCGGCAGACGGCGATCCTGTTGGCAGGCGGCTTGTTGGATTACACCCGCGAGCAGAAGTGAGTATAAAAAACGATCACGCAGAGAATGGGGGAGAGCGATGCAGCGTGTGCGTATAGCCGATCTGGCAATCGAAATGACCAATGCGGACAAGGCTTTTTTTGCGCGCCGTCTGCAAGCCTATCAGGATAAAGGTGACAGCTCGCCCGATCTGCGTATTACCTTTGAAACACCGGATGAGATCCCTCTGCCGGAGGGACCCACCACGGTATGCAACGAGCGATTGCGCGTGACGCAGCTGGCGGACGGTCGCCGCTGCCGCGGTCTCTACGGTAGCAAAAGCGGTCGGTTGCTGCAGACCATTACCTGCACGCCGGATTACGCCGAGGCCAAGATCTGTGTGCCGGTGGATCGGGCGCACCCGCGCCTGACGCTGACCGATTTTGAGTATATGTTTACCGGTGTGGTGTTTTCCGACCGGCTGACAAAGCTCGGCGGTCTGGTGCTGCACGGCTCGTCGTTGGCGTTTGACGGTAACGGTATCGTGTTTTCCGCTCCTTCCGGTACGGGAAAATCCACCCACACCGGTCTGTGGCGGGAGGTGTACGGCGACCGTATCGTTATGCTCAATGACGATAAACCGGCTATCCGATTTAATGAGGCGGGGGAGCCGATCGTGTACGGAACTCCCTGGAGCGGCAAGACCGAGCTGAATACCAACGCTTACGCACCACTGCGTGCCATCGTGTTTTTGCAGCGCGGTGAGGAAAATGCGATCCGACGACTATCGGTTACGGAATCGTTGTTGTATATCAATCGTGAACTGCAGCTGCCGTATCACGACGAGAAGCTCGGCGAGCAGTTGCTGGACACGGCGACTCGATTGCTGCAATCGGTTCCCGCGTATCTGATGAACTGTACCGTCAGCCATGAGGCGGTCGAGCTGGTACGCACCACACTGCGGTTATGAAAGGAATGAGCGGGATGAAGGTCAAAGACGGATTTGTACTGCGCAACATTTGTGAGGAGTATATCGTCGTTGCCGTCGGTCGGCAGACGTTGGATTTTAAGGGTCTTATCAAACTTAACGAGACCGGCGCATTTCTGTGGGAGCAGCTCAAAGAGGAGCACACCGCGGAGGAACTGCTTGCGGCACTCAAGGCGGAATACGATGTTGATGCCGCCACGGCTCAGGCGGACATCGAAGCGTTCATCGCCTCGCTTCAGGAAGCGGAACTACTGGCATGAAGCCGGTAGAAACGCAGGTGGCAATGCTCCAGTTGCTGCCGATGATCGAGGATTCCTTTCGGCAAGGAATGACGGTGACCTTGGGGGTGACCGGCAACAGTATGCTGCCGCTGCTTCGTCACAACAGGGATTGCGTCATTCTGTCAGCGTGTGATCCCACCGCGCTGAAGCGCGGCGACGTACCGCTGTACCGTCGGCCGGATGGAAAGTTTGTCCTGCACCGGATTTTGCGTGTTGAAAAAGACTCATACACGCTGGCGGGTGACGCTCAGCACGAGTTGGAGGTCGGCTTGCCCAAGACGTGTGTGATCGCGGTGATGACCGGCTTTACTCGCAAGGGCAAGACGGTCAGCTGCCGCAATGTATGGTATGGCTTGTACAGCAGTATGTGGATGCTGGTTCGTCCGCTTCGTCCCTATCTGTTCCGGGTGGCATCCCGGCTGCGGAGGAGGAAACAACGTGAAGGTTAACAAGACAGCAGGCTCTTGGCTGTTCGGACACACGCGGCGTCAGTTGCCGGGTGTGGTGTTGCTGTCTGTGCTCAGCGTCGTGACCGCGCTGGGCTACCTTTGGTTGGCTCTGCTGTCTAAGCAGTTGTTGGAGGCGGCGCAAGCCTTGCTGCAAAGCGAGATTCCTTATACCGTGTGGGAGTGCTTGCGCCAGCCCTCACTGTATGTGCCGGCGTTGACGGTGGTCGGCGTCGTCATCGCACAGGTCGTTTTACATATTTTGACCAGCCGTCTTAAAGTGTATGCGGCGGGCAAATTGGAAATGCGTTTGCGGGAGCAGGTGTTTTCCTCGTTGCTGCGCGCGGATTATGCCGCGGTTCAGGAATACCATTCCGGTGAACTGATCACGCGGTTGACCAGTGACGTCACTGTGGTATCGCAAGGCGTCACCGGTCTGCTGCCGACGGCGGCATCGCTGATCGCCCGCTTGGTTGGCAGTATTGCTCTGATGGTGGCGTTGGCCCCTGAGTTGGCCTTGGTGCTGATCGGTGCAGGCTTGCTTGCGTTGATCGGCAGCCGCTTGTACGGTACTCGCTTAAAGCGGCTTCACAAGCGATGTCAGGAAGCATACGGTAAAACACGGTCATTTATGCAAGAATCGCTGATCCATATCTTGTCTCTCAAGGCGTTTTCTGCCGAGGAGGCGGCTAAGCAAGAGCTGGATGTCCGTCAAACGGAGCATTTTCGGTGGAAGCTGCGCCGCAATCTGCTGCAGGTGCTGGGTAGTGCGGCGATGTACACGGTTATTACTGCAGCGTATTATGCGATGCTGCTATGGAGTGCCTTCGGCTTGGTGGTCGGTACGATGACCGTCGGTACGTTGGCGGCGCTGCTGCAGATCTTTGAACAACTGCAAGCCCCGCTTCGTAACGCTTCAGGTCTGCTGTCACAGTACTACACCATTATGGCCTCGGCGGAGCGGCTCCAGCAGACCGATGATATCGCTCCGGAGCAAGAGACCGCGTTGCCTGCCGAACGCAAGGTGATGATCGACGGCTTTTGCCGATTGGTGCTTTCCGACGTGCATTTCGCGTATGATCAGGAAACGGTCGTACTGCGCGGTGTGGATCTGACGGTCAACCGTGGCGAATGCGTTGCGTTAGTGGGTACGTCGGGCATCGGTAAAAGCACCCTGATGAAGCTGATCTTGGCGATCTATCCTTGCAATGAGGGGAGCATCACCTTAGACGGTGATATGCCGCTTTCTGTTGGTGTGCAGAGCCGTCGGCTGATGGCGTACGTGCCGCAGGGCAATTCCCTGATCTCGGGCACCATCCGCGAGAATATCGCGTTTTTCCGCGAGGTGACAGATGATCGTCTGGCAGAGGTCGTCCGGTTGGCGTGTTTGGATGAGTTTGTTGCGTCGTTGCCGGATGGTTTGGAGACCGTGGTGGGCGAAAATGGCTTTGGCATTTCTGAGGGACAGGCTCAGCGCATCGGTATCGCCCGCGCGCTGTTACACGACGCACCGTTGCTGCTGTTGGATGAATGCACCTCGGCACTGGATGCACAGACCGAGGAGCGATTGCTCACCAATCTCCGCGGCTTGCAGAACAAGGCTGTACTGCTGATCTCTCACAAGGATACCACGGTTGCCGGCAGCGATCACGTATGGCGCTTGGTAGACGGACGGCTGCAGCCGTCATAAAAGGGTCGTAAAAGCGACAGAACGCACCTGTTTTTTTCACAAATTCTCGCCGCAGTAGAGTGGAATTCTCCGCTTCTACTGCGGCGTTTTGTTTTGTAGAGAATAAAAAACAGGTAATAGAGTGCAAATAAATAACGCGCGTGATATACTGAGTAACAGTGATCGAACAACACGCCGCACCGCGGCGAAGACTTATCGGGAGGAAAAATCAATGGGTTCGTACATTCTGAGCTGCTGCTCCACCGCCGATCTGACCAAGGCACACTTCGAGGAGCGCGACATTCGCTACATCTGCTTCCACTACACGCTGGATGGCCAGGAGTATCTGGATGATCTGGGCGAGACCATCGCTTTTCCGGACTTTTATCGCATGATGACCGAGGGTGCGGAAACCAGCACCTCGCAGGTCAACATCTCCGAGTATCTGGAGTATTTCAGCAACTTGCTGGCCGAAGGAAAGGACGTGTTGCATCTGGCACTGTCCTCAGGTATTTCCGGCTCGGTCAACTCCGCGCGCAACGCGGCGGCAATCGCAGCGGAACGCTATCCCGACCGAAAGATCTACGTGGTGGATTCGTTGGCCGCTTCCTCCGGCTTTGGTCTGCTGATGGATAAGCTGGCTGATCTGCGCGATGAGGGGATGTCCATTGACGAGCTGCGCGATTGGGCCGAGGAGAATAAAGCCAATCTTCACCACTGGTTCTTCGCCACCGACCTGACCTTCTTTGTCAAGGGTGGCCGCATCTCCAAGGCGGCCGGTCTGTTCGGCGGTCTGCTGAACATTTGTCCGCTGCTCAATGTTAACGATAAGGGTCAGCTTGTGCCTCGCAGCAAGATCCGCGGTAAGAAGCAGGTCGTCCGTGCGATCTACGAGCAGATGGTGGAGCATGCCAAAAAAGGCACTGCGTATGACGGCAAGTGCTATATGTCCCACTCGGCGTGCTATGAGGATGCGCGTGCGGTCGCCGATCTTGTTGAGGAAAATTTCCCGAACCTCAAGGGCAAGGTGGAGATCAACGATATCGGTACGACCATCGGCAGCCACACCGGCCCCGGTACGGTGGCACTGTTCTTCTGGGGCGACACCCGCACCGCGTAACAAACAACATGAAAGCAGGCGAGCCAAAAACGGCTTGCCTGCTTTTTCATGACACCGGAGATGATCAGCTGAAATTGATGTGAACGATCCCCACAGCTGCCAACACCAAGAACACCACAGCCGAGAGCAGAAAACGCAGTGCAAGAACATCCATAACCGAGTTGTTCCCGTTCAGAAATGCGCCGGTAAACAGAATCGAGGAACCGTATATGATCGACTTGCCTACAGCCATCAGGTAGGCGAGGGGTTGCTTATTTTTCACACAAACACCTCCTTTGAAAAGTACGGGAATAAGCATAGTATGCTGCGCCGAAGAAGCAAGGACTTTGCCAAAAACGACTTGACACAGCGGCACATATAGGGCTACAATAGTGAAAAAATCGGTTTGTCGTTGCCGAAAAGCGGCAGGCGAGGGGAGCTTCAGTGGGGAGGAAGTTATTATGTCGCGGTATCCCGAGATCTTGGAAGCTTTGGATGGTAAAGCGATAACCACCAAGGAAGAGTGGGAAGGCCAGCGCCGTGGGGAGATCATGGATCTGTTCCAAGATCACGTCTACGGCCGTCGTCCCTGCGAAAAACCCGAAGGATTGCATTTTTCGCTGGGTTATCAGCGTCAAAATTACCAGGGTCATCGCTTGATGTACAAGCAACTGTGGGTCAAGTTCCCCGGTTATGCATTCCGTATCAATGCCTTTATTCCGTATTCGGACAAGCCGGTGCCCGCTTTTGTGTACAATATGCACGATTACCAGATGGAGCACGCCTGCGTTGTTCAGGATCTGAACACGCCGTATGTTCCGGTTCTGGATATCACCAGCCGCGGCTACGCCGTGTTTATCACGTACAACAGTGAGATCTATCCGGATCTTGAGGCGCAGGGCAAGTATGATTGCGGCGTGTTCGGTCAGCTTGGTCCCAGGCCGTTGGAGCGCAAAGGCAACGATTGGGCGTCCATTGCGGCGTGGTCGTGGGCGATGTCCCGTGTCATGGATTATATTGAGACCGATCCCACTATCGACAGTAAGCGTGTGGCGACCATCGGCCATTCCCGCGGCGGTAAGACGGCGCTGTGGGCGGCGGCTATGGATCAGCGCTTTTCTATGGCTTGCTCCAACAACTCCGGCTGTATGGGTTCGGCTGTGCTGCGCGGTAAGGAAGGCGAGCATATCAAGGATATTCTGGTCACCGACTGGTTCTGCGAAAACTTCAACCAGTACGCTGAAAATGAGGATACGCTGCCGGTGGATCAGCACATGCTGATTGCGGCGATGGCGCCCCGTCCGGTGTACGTGGCCAGCAGCTCGCTGGATTCGTGGGCCGGCCCGGAACACGAGCGTCTGGGCTGCCGCCTAGCGAGCGAGGTGTATGAGAAGATCTACGGTATGACCGGCGTTGTACTGCCGGAGGAGGACGAGGTCAAGATCGACACCGCCTATCAGGAAGGCAACATCGGCTACCACGTTAAGACCGGTCCGCACGGTATCACACCGGTCGACTGGAACCACTACATGGATTTCCGCGACAAGAAAAACGTATAACAAGAAACGCAAAACCGCTCGACCGGTTCCGGTCGAGCGGTTCTCTTTGTTACGGATTGGCAACGCGTGCCAGAAATGCTTTCGTGCGTTCGTTCTGCGGGTTGACCAGCACCTCTTCGGGAGTGCCTTGCTCTACGATCAAACCGTTGTCCATAAAGATGACCTTGTCGGACACCTCGCGGGCGAACTGCATCTCGTGCGTGACGATGACCATCGTCATCTTTTTGTCCGCCAGCTGGCGAATGACACGCAGGATCTCGCCGGTAAGCTCGGGGTCCAACGCGGAGGTCGGTTCATCAAAGAACAGGATCTCCGGATCCAACGCCAGCGCACGGGCGATAGCCACACGCTGCTGCTGACCGCCGGACAACTGACAGGGGTACGAGTCATACTTGGCAGACAGACCCACCTGGTCGAGCAGCTCGCGGCCACGCGCTTCGATCTCGGCTAAGATCTCCTTGTGATTGGCCTTGTAATCCGGCCGTTCACGCGCCTGCAGCCGCGGCGCCAGACACACGTTTTCCAACGCGGTGTACTGGGGGAAGAGGTTGAAGTTCTGGAACACCAACCCGAAGTGCAAGCGATTCTCGCGGATCTGATCGTCGCTGAGCGCGGTTTTGTCGTCGCTGTTGAAGATCACCTTATCCGCCACGCTGATAACGCCGTTGTCTGCCGTTTCCAGGAAGGTCAGGCAGCGAAGCAGGGTGGTTTTTCCGCTTCCGGAAGAGCCGATGATCGAAAGAACATCGCCCTTTTCCAACGAAAAACTGATGCCCTTGAGAACGACGGTCTTGCCGAAGTTCTTTTTAATATCGTTTACTTCTAATACTGCCATACTTAACTCCTGAAATAATCGAGCTTCTTTTCAATCCTGCCGAGTACAATGGTCAAGATACCGACGAACAGCAAATAGAACACGCCTGTGTAGAACAGCGGCCAGATCATGGCCTTTGTTGCGGCAAGCTCCTTGGCGTTCTTGATGATCTCGCACACCATAATGCAGTTGGCCAGAGCCGTGTCTTTGATCAGGGTAATGATCTCGTTCGACATCGGCGGCACGATCCGCTTGATAACCTGTTTAAGGACGATCTTGCGGAACACCTGCGACTTGGTCAGTCCCAACACGTAACCGGCCTCGTACTGGCCGCGGGGGATACTTTCGATACCGCCGCGGTAGATCTCCGAAAAGTAGCAGGCGTAGTTGATGATAAAGGCGATCATGACCGCCACCATGCGTCCCGCGTCAGCGATGCCGTAGTTGATGAACATATACCGATCGACACTGCTGAAGATCGGCGTGTTGAACAACAGACCGGGTACGTAGTAGATGATAAAGATCTGAAGCATCAGCGGCACGCCGCGAACGATCCAAACCACAACTTTCGATACTGCTTTGAGCGGCTTCCACTTACTCATTGAGCAAAAGGCGATAGGAAGACCAAGCGGTGCACCGCAAAGCAGTGTCACCGCGAAGATCAACAACGATATTGTGAAACCGTCAAGCAGGAATTGAGTTACTTCCCAAAAAGACATAAACTACTCTCCAGTGGTTATTACTTCTTCTGGTCGGAGAAATCCGTGATAGCGGTGGTCTCAACGCCATACTGCTTGGCCAGCTTGGTGATGGTGCCGTCCTTGGCCAGCTTCTCAAGTTGCTCGTTGACCTGTGCGGTCAGCTCGCTGCCTTTTTTGAAGCCGATGGCATAGTACTCAACGTCGCTGGACAACGCATCGACGATCTTCAGATCTTTGTAGTCGCCCTGGCCGACATAGCTCTTAGCGAGCTGAGCATCGACAACGGCAAAGTCCGCCGTGCTGGCCTTGACTTCGGTCAGGCACTCGGTCTGCTTGAGGAAGCCCTTGAAGTTCACGCCCTCAAAGGACTTGGCGTAGGTTTCGCCCGCGGAGCCGCTTTCGGCAACACCCATCTTGCTGTTCAGATCGGCAGCGGCGGCAATGCCGGAAGAATTCTTAACAACGACAACCTGACGGTTCTCCATGTAGTTGTAGGAGAAATCGACCTTCTCGGAACGGAGAATGCCGTCATCGTCAGCGGTGTTGCAGGTGAAGCCGTTCCAAACGCAATCGATGGTGCCGGACTCCAGATCGGTGTACTTCTGCGACCAGTCGATCTCCTGGAACACAACCTTGTAACCGAGGCCCTCGAATACAGCCTTGGCAAGATCGGTATCAAAGCCGATCAGCTTGCCGTTGTCATCCAGATAGTTCATCGGTGCGTAGATGGTGTAACCCACAACGATGGTCTTTTCTGCGTCCTTCTTTTTGCAGCCCACAAAGCAGGTGAGTGCTAGCACGACGACCAGCAGAATAGCGAGAAAACGTTTCATAATAAACTCCTCCTAAAAAATGTTGGTGAATAGGATAACGTCATTATACACTACCACATTAGCAAAGTAAAGTGAAAAATCAAAAAATATCAAATTTTTTTCAAAAACATGAAAAAAGCGGCCATTCGGCCGCTTTTTTGTTATTCCGTTGCCGTTTTTTTGCTGTGCGAGGGGAGATTGGCCAGGATGACCGCGCCGAACATCAGCGCGCAGCCGATGCCTTCGCGCAGCGAAACGGTCTGATGCAGGACAGCCCAACCGCACAGCACGGAGAATACCGACTCCAGACTGAGCAGCAGCGTGATGACCGTGGGGTTGGAGTCTTTTTGCGCCATGATCTGCAGGGTGTAAGCTAACGCACTGGAAAACACCGCGCTGTAGAGAATCGGTCCCCAACCGTTCAAAATCATGGAAACCGTTGGCGCCTCAAAAATCAGTGCCAACACCGTGCTGACGGCAGCGACGACAAACAACTGAGCGCAGCACAGGTGGATACCGTGGATGTGGGGGACGCGGTCGATGAGCAGGATCTGTATGGCAAAGAATACGGCGCACGTCAGGATCAGTATATCACTGCTTTGGATAGTCAGCGCTTCGGTGACGCATAACAAGTACAGGCCGATCAAGGCGATCGCGGTGCTGATCCAGACAGCCAGCGTGGTGCGACGGCGGCAGAACAGACCGAAGATGGGGACCAGTACCACGTATAAGGATGTGATAAAGCCGGCCTTGCCCGGGTCGGTGCCGGCGCCGACGCCGGCCTGCTGCAGGTTGGTGGCGACCGTCATAGCCGCACCGCAGGCCAGACCGCCGAGAAGCAGATCGCGACGGTAGGTCGTCTTGTGCGCGGTGGGAATGACCAGATGCTTTTTTAGCATCAGAGACAGCAGTAGCAGCAGAAACGCGCCGATCCAGGAGCGGGTAGCGGTGTAGGTGAAGGGGCCGACCGACTGGGCAGCCAGCTCCTGCGCCACAAAGGTAGAGCCCCAGAAAAACGCGGCAAGCAGCGCGCACACCGAGGCGCGCAGATTCTTTGACATATGACCACTCATTTCATCGCGGGATTGTAACAGCATAGCACAGCCAGACGAAAAAAGCAAGGGATACACCCTTGACAGCGAGCGTTTTTCTCGGTATTCTATTAAGGTACTATAGTATAAGGAGGAGAGTTTGTGGATAAGTATAAGCGTTTGGCATCGAATACGATGATCTTTGCTATCGGCACGTTCAGCTCTAAGCTGCTCTCCTTCTTCCTTACTCGTTTGTACACCGAGGTGTTGGATCGGGCTCAGTACGGTGTGACCGACCTCATCCAACAAAGCGGCAACCTGCTACTGCCGTTGGTGACGCTCGGGATTACCAACGCTGTCGTGCGGTTCGGCTTGGATAAGGGTGTCAAAAAACAGGATGTCTTTACTACTGGCTTATTATCCCTGCTTGCCGGTATGGTGTTGCTGCTACTCATCAGCCCACTGCTCGGTATGATCGATCTGCTGACAGAGCATATCTGGCTGTTGTGCCTGTTTGTGCTGATGTCCTCGCTGCGGTCGCTGTGTGCGCAGTTTGTGCGCGCGCAGAATCGGGTCAAGCTGTTTGCAATCGACGGCATTCTCAGCACCGCCACCACCATTTTGTTTAATGTGCTGTTTTTGGTGGTTCTCAAAAACACGGTGTTTGGCGGCGTGTTTGGGTATATCTTTTCGATCATCTGCTCGGATGCGCTCTCGGTGGTGTTTCTATTTGTTGTTGCGAAGCTGCACCGCTACATTCGTTTTCGCGGCATCGATCTCACGCAGTCTCGTGCCATGCTGAAATACTCCATCCCGCTCATCCCGAACACTATCCTGTGGTGGATCACCAACGTATCCGATCGTTACATCGTGGCGGAGGTCTTGGGCGAGGGGGCGAACGGCTTGTACGCTGCTGCGTATAAGATACCGTCGCTCATAATGCTGGTCTCCGGTATCTTCATGGACGCGTGGCAGATCTCGGCCTTCACCGAAAAAGAGGGACGCGATCGGTTCTATACCAAGGTCATGTCCACTTATAGTGCGCTACTGTTCGTGATGGCGTCCGGCGTTATCCTGTGTACGCGGTTGGTACCTCACGTTTTGTTTGCCAAAGAGTATTACGAGGCGTGGAAATACATTCCGCTTCTCGTAATCGCTATGGTGTTCACCTGTATGGTGAATTTCCTCGGCAGTATATATATGGTAGAAAAGAAGAGTACGCGTTCGTTGATGACCGCAGCGATCAGCGCGGTGGTCAATATCGTGCTCAACTTCTTGTGGATCCCTCGCTTCGGCGTCAACGGCGCGGCGGCGGCCACATTGGTCTGCTATCTGTTGGTGTTTGTTATTCGCTTGTGGGATACCCGGCGGTATATCCGTATCCAATGGGATTATATTCGTCTGATCTTGTGTACGGTGATCCTGATCGCTCAAACGGCGATCCTGCTGTTGGAAGTGCCGCTGTGGATCGTTTGGGAGGTCTTGCTGTTCGGTGTCGTGCTGGCGCTGTGCGGCAAGGGGATGCTTGAGAGCGCCCGCCGTCTGCTGCGTCGATAATTTTTTTGAAAAAATCGAAAAAAAGTGTTGACAAACGCGGTCGGCGGTGATATCCTAATAACACTGCCCCCTAAAAACGGGGCAGCACGGGACCTTGAAAATTAAACAATGCAAAGAACAGAATTAACTACCCGTTAATTTAGACGGAAGAAGAAATCCGGGCGATCGAAGAGGATCGCGAAACAGAGAACGCGCAAGCGTAGAGAAGAGCTAAGACGCTCTGGTAGAGATGGGACCCGGTCGGAAGGCCGGTTCACATACAATATACTAGAGAGTTTGATCCTGGCTCAGGACGAACGCTGGCGGCGTGCCTAACACATGCAAGTCGAACGGACGAGGTCGAAGC
>JAZNKN010000025.1:0-7719 GCA_045578625.1 Acutalibacteraceae bacterium
GCGAGGCGCAGATGCAGAAGGTTCCGTATATGCTCATCATCGGCGAGCGCGAAGCGGAGGCCGGTCTGGTCTCTGTCCGTTCCCGCAAGGACGGCGATATCGGCACGATGACGACCGACGAATTCATCGCCAAGGCACTGAAGGAAGTCGCCGACAAGGTGCGCTGATATGAACCTCGCCATTCTGGATGCCGCCACGCTCAACGACGACGTGGATCTGTCCCTGTTCGATGAGTTCGGCACGGTACACCGCTATGCGCTGACCCGCACGCCCGAAGAGCTTGCGGCACACAGCGCCGGCTGTGACGTGCTGATCCTCAACAAGGTAAAGGTGAATCCCTTGACATTCCCAGACACCGGCAACGTGCGACTGATCTGCGTCACCGCGACCGGTGTGGACAACGTGGACGTTGATTACTGCCGTAGCCGCGGTATTGCGGTGTGCAACGTGGTGGGCTATTCCACCGACTCGGTCGCCCAACTCACGGTGGCGATGGCGCTGTCGCTTATCCACCGTCTGCCGACCTACAAGCGATTTGTGGATGACGGCAGCTATACCGCCAGCGGTATGCCGAATCACCTGAACCCGCCGTTTCACGAGCTGCGCGGTATGACCTGGGGCATTCTGGGGTACGGCAGCATCGGGGCCCGTGTGGCCGCGGTCGCCGAAGCGTTGGGATGCCGTGTATTGGTGTGCAAGCGTTCTCCCCTGCCCAACCGCGAGGTCGTGGACGTGGACACGCTGTGCGAACAGTCGGATATTCTGTCGATCCACGTGCCGCTGACCGACGAGACCCGCGGCATCATCGATCGGGAGCGTCTGGCGCGTATGAAGCGCGATGCCGTGCTCATCAACGTAGCGCGCGGCGCGGTGACGGATGAGGCGGCACTGGCCGAGGCAATTCTTGAGGGACGACTGGGCGGTCTGGGTGTAGACGTGTTTTCCGCCGAGCCGCTGCCCGCGGAGCATCCGTTTCAGGCCATTCTGGGGCAGGATAACGTGTGCCTGACGCCGCACATGGCGTGGGGCGCCTACGAGGCGCGCGTGCGCTGTCTCGAAGAGATCGCGGCCAACATACGCGCGTTTTTCGCGGGTGAGATCCGCAATCGGGTGGACATATAACGATGCAGAGCTATTTAACAGGGGCGTTCCCTGTCAAATAGCTCTGCTTTTTAAGGACAGTTGGATCGAAACTTAATGTAACCGATGGATACCCAGAGCGATGACGGTAACGTCGTCGCTCTTTTCTGTTTCCTGACGGTCACGCGCCGTATCGGCGATGAGCTGCGCTAAGCCTTGGATGCCACCGCTGTCCCGATCGTAATCGCGCAGCAGATCCTCGACCCATTCGATGCCGTCGTTGCTCACGCCGTCGCTCATCAGCACCAAAACGTCACCATCCACCAAGCGATCCGTCGATCGCGCGAAGGTCAGCTCGCGCAGGATACCGAGAGGCAAGGAGGACTCGTTGAGACGACTGACCCGTCCCTTGCTGTACAGCAGCGACGCACCCGCACCGGCCTTCAGCAGCTCCATATCACCGGTAAACAGGTTGATCGCGGCGATATCCAGCGTGGCAAGGCTCTCGTCCTCGGATTTGGCCATCAACGCCGTGTTGACAAGGCGTAGCAGGCTCTCGTTGCCAAAGCCGGCTTTGAGGAGACGTGCCGCCAGACGTGCCGCCATAGCGCCGTCCACCGCTGCACGGCCGCCGCTGCCCATACCGTCGCTGAGTACGGCCAGCATCCGTCCGCTGCCGTCCTGAAAACACTCATACGCATCGCCGCACAGCTGCTCGCCCTCACAGCGCAGCTGCGCCGCGCCGATCGCCACCCGAAACGCGTGCCGTTCGGTAAAGGCAATGCGCGTTACGCGGTCGGCATAGTCGATGACCGGCAATGAAAACGAGCGTCCGCACAGCTCACCGATGCGGCGACAAAAGGACTCGCGGTTTTGCGTCTGGTACTTACCGTTCAGCAAGATCTCGACCTCCATCCGTCCGCGGTCATTGATACGGCACACCACCTGCTGGGTACGGATCTGCTGCTTTTCCAAGGCTTCCCGAATGCGGCGGGCAGTCTCCGTGTCGATCCATTCCGGACGCGAAAAGGTTTCGGAAAATTCCTCCAACATCTGCGCCGTGGCCGCAAACTGATCCGTTACCACGCTGCGCAGCTCACTGAGTCTACGGAAAGCACTCTCCCGCACCAGATACTCCCGATATCCGGAATTGATGCGGGCGGTCAATTCGCCGAGCCGTCCGCAGTGCGAGGCCAGACGGCCGGTATACTGCTCGTCGGTGATCTGACCTGACTCCTCCAATAACGGCGTGAGGTGATTAAAGGCGTCCATCGTATCGGAAAAATGCTCCTTCCAACAGGTCAGGCGGGACTTGCAGGAGCGGCAGACCTCGTCCGAGACGGCGTGATAAATGCTGCCGGGATCCGGTGCACCGAGGCCCGCCAGCTGTGCCGAGACCTCATCCACCGTGCCGGCGACCTCCGCCATCGCGCGGGCCGCGTGATCCATCTTGATCGCCACCGCTTGGCGCGCCGAGCGCACCTCCGGTAACTGACGTGTAGTACGGAATACACGCTCCAACGCACTTTCCGCCACCGGCGGCAGCACCAAAAAGATGGCGCAGGCCGCAGCTGCCTCATACAACGCCAGTACCACCGCCGCTTCGTTCTCTGCCAATACGGTGACGATACCGGTGGAGGCGAGCAGCATCAGCGAGGACAGCCATTTTCCCTGCGCGGAAAACAGACCCGCCAGCATACCGCCGAGCGCATAGGCGGGCACCAGGAAGGCGTACTGCGGTGTGCTGAGAAGCAGCACCGAGCCCATCACGATGCCGACGATCGCGCCGCCCGATTGCTTGGCGGTGCGGGATGCCAACAGCACTCCCACCAACGCCAGAATACGTGCCGGAGCGATGCCGCCGAATTCCACCGTGAGCAGTGCCATCATTGCCACGGCGATCAGCACGATCAGGCAGACCTCCGCTTCCTGTGACAAGCGCCCGCGCTCCTCACCGGTCAGCTCGCGGCAGACCGTTGCCGTGAAAAAGGCAAAGCCGCCTGCGAGCAACCCCTCGGAGAGGATGGTCAGCACCGACAGTGCTGACGGTGCGGCACTGAGCAGTAACGCACTGCCGGTAATGACCGATCCGAGAAACGCCGTAACCGACGGAAAGATGCGGGAGCGTGTGATCCGCTTGAAGCCGCCAACCGACCAACGGATTCCCACCACCGTCACCAACGCGGCAATATACCGCAGTGCATCGGTCAGCCCTTGCACCAGATAGCCGGCCAGCGTTGCCAGACCGATAAGGATCGCGCCAGGTCCGGTCACGGAGGCTACCAAGCCGATACCGAACGGCGCCAGACCGCCGTACACCGTGGCGTGCGGCAGCAGGAAGCCCAACGCCACACCGCCGACCATATACAGCAGCTGATACCGCGCCCCCTCGCTCAGAAAGCGTTTTTCGCCGTTTGCGGTGGCTGAACCGCTAGAATTTGTGTGTTTCATATCTCTTCACCACCATATCTTGATATTGTCATTATAGAGCTTGTCCCTTGCCGTTTCTGTCGCATACCGTAGGCAGATACACAAAGGTTTGCACGAAGTATGGGAGAAATCGCCGATGGGTCTATTCCGTACAGGCTGTGAATATGGTTGTACCATAAAGGAGGATGTGACGATGCAGGATCAAAGACGATCGGGACTGAGCGAAAACGACGTCCTGCTGTCGCGTCGGGAGCATGGCAGCAATCGGCTGACACGGCAGCGGCGGCGCGGATTTTTTCATCAGTTTCTCAGCAATTTCGGTGATCCCATTATCAAGGTGCTGCTGGCGGCGTTGGCGATCAACGTGGTATTCCTATTCCGTCATCACGATTGGTACGAGTCGGTGGGCATCGCGATCGCCGTGTTTCTGGCCACCTTTGTATCGACCGTGTCGGAATACGGCAGTGAGGCGGCCTTTGAGAAGCTGCAAGAGGAGGCGGCCGGTATCCGCTGCCGCGTGCGGCGCGGCGGGCAGATCCGGTCACTGCCGATCGAAGAACTGGTAGTCGGCGACATCGTGCTGCTGCAAAGCGGCGAGCGCATCCCCGCGGATGGGCTGCTGCTCGACGGCACGCTGCGGGTGGATCAATCGGCACTCAACGGCGAGAGCCGCGAAACGGAAAAGACGGCGACGATCGGCGATGAGGCGCTGACCTTAGCCTCCCCCGCTGCCCTGCTGCGCGGCTGTGTGGTCTGCTCCGGCGAGGGCGAAATGCAGGTCTGTCGGGTCGGCGATGCCACGCTGTACGGCTCACTGGCCGGCGAGATCCAAGAGGAGACGCGCGAAAGTCCCCTGAAACTGCGGTTGGAGGGCCTGGCATCCACGCTGAGTCGCTTGGGCTTTATCGCCGCCGGA
The DNA here is from genome assembly GCA_045578625.1 of Acutalibacteraceae bacterium. Lineage (GTDB taxonomy): Bacteria > Bacillota > Clostridia > Oscillospirales > Acutalibacteraceae > RGIG3009. The sequence continues at coordinate 4,427 of JAZNKN010000025.1, forward strand.
TTGGTGGCGCTGGCCGATCTGTTTCACGCGTTCGTGATGGAAAACGGCTATCAAACTGCGGCGATCCTCGCTTCGCTTTCCGATCCGTCGCAGGTGTTCGGCAATCTGCTGCACGCGGCCACGCTGGCACTGACCGTAGTGGTGGTAGCCGTGCCGGAGGGGCTGCCGATGATGATCACGGTGGTGCTGTCCTCCAATATGCGGCGGATGTTGAAAAATCACGTGTTGGTGCGCAAGCTGGTGGGTATCGAGACCTCCGGCAGCTTGAATATTCTGTTTACCGATAAGACGGGAACGCTGACGCACGGGAGACCGGAGGTATCGGTCATCGCGGACGCACAGGGGCAGCTCTACCACCGTCCCGATGAGCTACACGAGCAGAAAACACGGTGGGAGCTGCTACGGCTGTCGAGCTTTTACAACACCGAAAGTCAGCCCGCCGGACGCGAGATCCTCGGTGGGAACGCCACGGAGCGCGCCCTGCTTAGTTACGTTCTGGGACGCAAGCCGCTGCGCACGGATCACACCACCGTCAACAAGATCCCCTTTGACAGCAACCGCAAATGGTCGGGGGTCGAGATCACCGGCAGCTTGCCGCCACTCGGCGATGAAGCCCGGGAACGGCTGTCGCTTTACAAAGGCGCACCCGAACGCATCGTCGCGGCGTGTGATCGCTATCTTGGGTGTGATGGCAAGGTGTATCCCTTTACAGATAGAGAGCAGCTTGCCGCAACGATGCAGACGCTCGAAGGTCACGCGATGCGGCTGATCGCCATTGCCGTAAGCGAACGGTCGCTGCAGCAGACCCCCGATGGGCTGATCCTCATCGGACTGGCGGGGCTGCGTGACGAGGTACGGCCGGAGGTACGGCGTGCGGTGACCGCCGTAAACAAGGCGGGCGTGCAGGTCGTGATGATGACGGGTGACGGCAAGGTGACCGCCACCGCCATTGCCCGCGCGGCGGGTCTGCTCAGCGGCGACGCGGAGGACGCAGTGCTGACCAGCAGTGAGCTGGCCACGATGGATGACGCCGAGGTCAAGCGGCGACTGCCGTGTCTGCGTGTGATCGCGCGGGCGCTGCCCGCGGATAAGAGTCGGCTGATCCGTCTGTCGCAGGAATGCGGCTTGGTTACCGGGATGACCGGAGACGGTGTCAACGACGCACCGGCGCTAAAAAAAGCGGACGTCGGCTTCGCGATGGGCAGCGGCACGGAGGTAGCCAAGCAGGCCGGTGACATCGTCATTCTGGACGACAATTTCGTGTCGATCGCCAACGCGATCCTGTACGGCCGTACCATTTTCAAGAGCATCCGTAAGTTTATCATCTTTCAGCTGACGATGAATCTGTGCGCCGTGGGTGTGTCGGTCATCGGGCCGTTGATCGGGTTGGAAACGCCGGTCACGGTGATGCAGATGCTGTGGATCAATATCATTATGGATACACTGGCCGGTCTTGCCTTTGCGGGTGAGCCGCCGCTTTCCGAATACATGGAGGAGCCGCCCAAGCGCCGCGACGAGCCGGTGCTGAATCGGTATATGTGCAGCCAGATCCTTTGCACCGGCGGCTTCACGGTGGCGCTGTGTGTGACCTTCCTAAAATGGGAGCCGTTTCGGGCGATGTTCCGCTACGACGTGTTGCCGCTGTATTGGATGACAGCGTTCTTTGCGCTCTTTATCTTCTGCGGCATCTTCAACTGCTTTAACGCCCGCACCACGCGCCTGAACCTGCTGGCACACCTACACCGCAATCCGGCCTTTGTTGGGATCTTGCTCCTCGTTACCGCCGTCCAGATCGCGCTCATCTATTACGGCGGCACGCTGTTCCGCACCGCGGGACTCACCTTCGGTGAGCTGCTCCGCGTGGTGCTGCTCTCGTCACTGGTCATTCCCTTTGACCTGCTGCGCAAGGCGGTGCTGCGGCTGTTCCACCGCAAAGGCACGCTATAATCCCGAAAAATGCGCCCATACTAGTACCGGGTGATAACGGTGACTTTTGTGGAGCGCGCATCGGCAAAGCAATACCTGCACGGTCATTGGCACAACGCCATTGCCGTGCAGGTATCGGTGTTTACGGCAGAGGCGCTGCTGCTGACAGCGGCGCTATGGCTGCCGGGGCCGGATCTGTTTGTCGTAGGCTGCTCCCTGCTGATCGACGTGCTGATGCTCTCGCCGCTAAAGGCGGGACGCGCGTTCTTCTTTGAAACGCTGGTGGCGGACGCCGATGCGGCGACGCTGTCGCTGCTGTTTCGGTACTACCGCTACGGCTACGAGCGTACGGTCGGCTGGCGACTGCTGCTTTGGGGGCTGCGGCTGCTGTGGAGCGTGATCTTATATCTGCCGGCGCTGTTCCTGTTTGCGTGCAGCCGTGTACTGGGTGAAGGCACGCCCACGCAGGCCGAAACGCTGTTCGCGTTGATCTGCTTTACGTTCGGGGTACTGCTGACCGTGGCGGCGTTCGTCACGGTGGAGATCGTTCTGCTGCGGCTGCAGCCGGTCCCCTATCTACTCTCCCACACCGGCGGGCTGCGCGGGGCCGTATCGCTCGCGCGGCGGATCACCAAGAAGCGGGTCGGGACGCTGACGCTGCTGTATCTGGATCATGTCGGCGGGAAGTTCGCCGGTCTGTTTATCGTGCCGTGGCCGTATACCTCGGCGCTGTTTCACACCGCCAGAGCCGCTACTGTCCGACGATTTTTGCGCCAAATTCCCAAGGAGAATGCGACTCATGTCTTGCAACGGCGAAAAAAGTGTGATAGAATGGGCAGGTAATTCTATTGAAATGTTGGAGGAGCCATGATTACCGTATCGGATTTAGGCATCAATTTCAGCGGCCAAAACTTATTCACGCATGTTAATTTATTGTTCACGCCCGGCAACTGCTATGGCGTAATCGGCGCAAACGGAGCTGGAAAATCCACGTTCCTGCGCATTCTATCCGGTGATTTGGAACCGTCTGCAGGTGAAGTAATCATCGATAAGAAAAACCGCATGTCGGTTTTGAAGCAGGATCATTACGCATACGATGATTACACGGTGCTGGACACCGTGATTTTGGGCAATCCCCGCTTGTATGAGATCATACAGCAAAAGGATGCTTTATATGCAAAAGAGGATTTCACCGAGGAAGACGGTGTGCTTGCTTCTGAGTTAGAAGGCGAATTTGCTGAGCTTAACGGCTGGGAAGCTGAAACCGAGGCAGGTCAGATCCTGCAAGGTCTCGGCCTTTCCACCGATATTCTGTACCAACAAATGAGCACCTTGCCGGATAAAGACAAGGTGAAAGTGCTATTGGC